>NZ_JABXKI010000077.1 GCF_017115095.1 Nostoc sp. NMS4
AGTGAGTCAGAATGGGCTACGCTAACAGAATGAATTTTGACCGAAAAAGCGGATAGCACAGCGTAAAGCCTTCTCTTCTCCCAAAGGCAGACGCTACGCGAACGAGAGGCTTCTCTTTCAGAGACGCTAACGCGAACGCCAACGGCATAACAACTCTTAGAGACGCTAGCGCGCGCGTAGCTTGCTTCCCCGCAGGGGTACGCTTAGAGCGAGTCAGACGCTCCTACGTCGCTAACGCAATGCTTACCAGCGTCTTGATTCTGACTTCTGAATTCTTCTTCATTCCTTAGCTGAAAATCAATATAGACAAGGGTGAGCAAGAAATGAGCAAGTTTTGGTCTGGAAAGTGAGTAGTAAGAGCAAATAAGCTGTGAAGCGATTAGGTAATAACCGCAGTCTTTTTTGAAATCCAAATCAACTTGCTATTTCCACACCAACAGTAGAGGCTAAACACCTCAAGAAGGGCAACTATGAGAATAAATGCTCGGAGTATCACCTCTTTTATACCAACTAAAGGCAGGTTACTGATAGATAAAGTAGTTCAAAATATGGTATTTCTTTCCATCAAGCGATCGCTATATTGGACTAAAGCGACTCTTTTTTTTCGTCCCATAGTGGCATTTGTCGCTATTTTGCTCGTAGTCCTAACCTATGCAACCCCTACAGCTTTGGCTTCAGACCACCAGGACACAACTTTTCTAGCCACTAAGCTCACTGCTGCGGATCTCACAGATTTGTTTGTGTTTGAGAGTCCGACAAACCCCAAAAATGTTGTCTTAGTGATGGATTTCGACCCTTTGATCGTTTCTGGTGAAAAAAGACCATTCGATCCAAACGTTCTTTATCAATTTAAGATTGATAACACTGGCGACAGTATTGAAGATGTCGTACTCCAATTCAATATAAATGGTAAAGGCTCACAGCAAACTGTCACAGTCCGCGGCCCATGTCGTCCAACCACAGTAGGAACAGAGTCAGCTTTGCTTCCAGTAACTTGGACAGGGCAACTCAACCAAACATTCGCCGCATATAACGGTATGAAGTTCTTTGTTGGAACACGCAAAGACCCATTCTTTTTCGATTTGGAACAGTTCTTTAAAATCATCCCGGATCGGAACTATAGCCTTCAACCTAATCCCAGTCCTCCCTTCACAGTTCTTTCCTTTAGACCACCGGGACAAGCAAAAGACACACTAGCTCCATTCAATGTCCACTCAATTATTGTCGAGTTACCCAGGAAACTGCTTGGTAAAGGCAAGATTGGTGCTTGGATGACAACTAGTGTTAAAACTCCTAGACTCAGAAACGGGCATTTTGCTCAGATTGAGCGGTTAGCAGTTCCAGCCCTGAATGAACTTTTTATGGACTTTAAAGCTCATAATAATAGTAATCTTCAGACACCAACTAAAGACGCTAGCAATCAATCCCAATTCATTCAAGCCTTTGTGAAAGCGATCGGCAGACCTCAAGGTATAGCTGATGCAGTGATCTCAGTGGCAATTCCTGATGTGATCCAAGCTGACCTTTCTAAACCTAGCGGTAGTTATTTTGGGACTCAGCTAGGCAAAAATTTTGGTGGTAGAAGACCAAAAGATGACGTAATTGATGTAACTGCATCTGTTGTCTTTGGTGACGCAGTTACAGGCATTTCTACAGGCCAAATTCCGGGGCTGACTAGCGATAATGTTGGGCCTAATAATGCTAACTTTCTTCCTACCTTCCCCTATTTAGGTAATCCTTTGTAAGGTTTATGCATCTACAAATACTATGGGTGTTAGTGCTGACTAGCCTACTGGTTTTACTAAGACCCTGTGATACACAAGCGCTAAGTTTAGGCTACACCAATGGTAAGTTAGACACATATTCCTCTGCTGTGCAACTGCTGACTGTTAATTCTAGGCAGATATTACCAGTTCAGCAGTCAGATTTAGTCTTCCCCGATTATTTAGAGCGATCGCATATTATCAGCGTCTATGAGGAGAAAGTTGCCCAATCTCCCGATTCCTCAATATTTTTACGTCTGTTAGCCGATCAATATTTGAGGCGCTTTCGAGAAATTGGAGATATAGACGATGTGTTACGAGCAGAACAAGCGGCACGTAGATCCCTGGCACTACAGCCGCGCCATAATGATGTTTCTTCTATGCTCTTAGCATCAGCTTTACTATCTCAACATCAATTTCGGTCAGCTTTAGATGTGTTAAATAATTCATCTGTTGACAATCCCAATATTGTCTCGCTCTTGGCATCAATTCAGATGGAGTTGGGTGATTATGAAGCAACTCATCAACTATTGCAGAACCTTGCACAGGAAGAATCGAACTCTGGTCATAACGCGGTTTTAGCTCGTTATTTAGAGTTAACTGGCAATTTAGCCTCAGCGCGAAAACTGCTAGATGAAGCTATGCAGGAGATGGACTCTTTCTACACGACGAGTGCTGAAACCCGTGCTTGGTTTCATGTGCGGACTGGGGATCTGGCTTTTGCAGCCGGAGATTTTGCCCTGTCTGAGCAGCGATATCGGGAAGCTTTTGAACTCTTTCCACGGCATATAGCTGCCTTTACAGGACTAGCCCGCCTCTATGCAGCACAGCATCGATGGCAGGATGTTCTAAATATCGCCAACCAGGGTATAGAACTGATGCCATTGGTAGAAACGCTGGGGTATAAGGCTGATGCTCAACTAGCTCTGGGAGATCAAGAAGGCGCGGTTGAAACTGAGGATTTAATCGGGGTAGTAGCTTACCTGAGCAAGGTTAAAGGCATCTACGATCGCGCAATGGCTGTCTACTACACTGAACATGGAATCCACTTACCAGAGGCGCTACAAATTGCCCGGAGTGAAGTAGCAGTGCGAGACGATGTATATGCAGAGGATACTTTGGCTTGGGCAGCTGCGGCTAATGGGGAATGGCAAGAAGCGCAAAGGGCAGCACAACGGGCAACTCGCTTCGGAACCGAGGATGCTTTGCTGCAATTTCATGCTGGCATGATTGCACTTCACTTAGGTAAGCGTGAGGAAGCAATAAAGCGATTAACTCAAGCTGTTAGGCTCAATCCTCAATTTCATCACAAGTATGCTGATGAAGCTCGTCAAGTCTTGGCTAACTTAGTACCCTCTGTCTCTTTTCCCACTCCTAACGCTATAGGGAGTTCTTTATGAAAAAGCTACTACATTACTTGGCTTGGAGTACTGCAATCATCACAATATGTTTATTTTGGATGCCGAGGGCGGATGCCCATCCTTTAGGCAATTTTACCATCAATCACTACGCAGGAGTGCAGGTAGCAACCAATGGTGTGGGAATTGATTATGTTCTAGACATGGCAGAGATTCCGGCTTTTCAGGAAATTAATCACTTAGATACTAATCGCGATCGCAAAGCTGAACCTGTAGAGACAGTTCAATACCCCGAACAAAAATGCCAGGAAGTCAACTCACATCTAGAACTGTTGATCGATAAACAGCCTTTAGCACTGTCTTTGAGCAAATCAACAGTCGAATTTCCTCCAGGTGTCGGAGGATTATCTACACTGCGGCTGAGTTGTAATTTTCATGGATCAATGGAGTTAGTCGGCGCGAATCAGTTAATAGAATTTGAAGACAAGTTCTACCCGCAGCGCTTGGGCTGGCGTGAGATGACTGTGGCTGCAAATGGCGTTCCTATTCAAGGTGATTTCACCTCTTTGAGTATCACCAACCGCTTGAGAGATTACCCCACTGAATTACTCAGCAGTCCTCTCGACCAACGTCGGATTTCCTTTAAACTCAATCCGTCTCTGACATCGAGTGAACAAGCGCCTCCGCCATCTGTTAAATCATCCAGCCGCTTAGATAATGCTTTGACAGGAAGAAGCAACGATCTCTTTACTAGCCTAATTACCCAAGAAAATCAGAATTTCCCGACTATTCTAATAGCTCTAGCGATCGCCTTTTTATGGGGTGGTTTACACGCCCTGTCCCCTGGTCATGGAAAAACGATAGTTGGTGCTTATTTGGTGGGTTCCCGCAGTAATGCCCAACACGCCCTATTCCTGGGGCTGATTATGACGATTACCCATACTGCTGGTATATTTGCTCTCGGTCTGGTCACTCTTGGCACATCCCAGTTTATCTTGACAGAGCAATTGTACCCTTGGTTAAGTGTAGTCTCTGGTGTGCTGGTAACTGTAATTGGTCTGAATTTGTTTATCAGTCGATTGCAAGGGACTCAAGTTTCTCATTCACACGATCATGTACATAGTCACCAACACAGCCACGACTTGCATCATCACCATGACCACAATCATGAGCATTCACATCTACCGCCTCACGGTGATGTAAGTTCCATGAAGTGGTCTAGCCTATTAGCGCTGGGAATTTCCGGCGGCTTGTTACCTTGTCCTTCAGCCTTAGTAGTGTTGCTAAGTGCGATCGCAATGGGACGAGTTGGCTTTGGACTAGCGCTGGTGTCTGCCTTTAGCTTAGGTCTAGCAGCCGTACTAACTGGAATCGGCTTAATGCTAGTCTACGCCAAAAATCGGTTTGAGCATTTGCCACTCCAGATACCCAGGATCAAGATGTTACCCGTAGCAAGTGCCTTATGTATTACCCTAATTGGCTTAGGTATTACTTCCCAGGCTTTGCTTGCTCATCCCTGGAACTAGATGAAAGCACTCAGTTTTGTAAAAATAACCTAAAACAACTATATGTCACAAGCAATTAAAGAATCCATCGTCTCAGAAAACAATCTATTTCATCGCTCTACCAAGTTTTTACAAATAGCCAAGCTTAAGAGTTTAAGTGAGCATTCATTTAATTTTTGGCAAAAATCGCTAAGACGTTCAATCCCTATTGTCTTTGCTGCGATGCCTGGGTTGGGCGTAGCCATCGCTCTATCTGTAAGTGTTATCCTGCCATCTCAGGCATCCACTATTTCATATTCTGGTGACACAACAAATGCACCAACTTTTAACCGTCCGCAAACGGAAGGGTTTGAAAGTGGTACAAACCCACCCACATCACTTTCTAGTAATGGTACTGCCGTCCCTTATTACAGCCAGCCTTTCTTAGTTGATACTACTGGCTTATATAATGTTGTAGGTTCTCAAGCTTTTCTGGGCATCCAGTTCTTGTACCAAAACAGCTTCAACCCAACTACCCCATTAGTTAATTTACTTAGTGGGAATGATCCTTTCCCAGATGAAGGCACATCTAGTTTTAGCGGCTTGAGCTTAACTGCCAATAATCAATATTTCTTAGTCACTACTGGATTTGACAATAGCAATAACAGTTTTGGTACTTTTACCAATACCATTACAGGACTTGGCAATATTACACTTGTCCCCGAACCTTCTTCAACTTCCAGCACAGTAATCTTTGGCATTCTTGGAAGCACCTTAATACTAAAACGCAAACTGAAAAAACTAAAATCTGTCAACTAACCTCCGAATGAATCACCCATATTCATTACTTATACCAATTCTCTGTAAACTTGCACTTAATAACTGATTTCTTTCTTTGCATATTTCGCTGTTTGTTGAATAAATATTAAGTGCATCTTAATGGATAATTGGTATTAACTTAACGGAAAATCACCCGTTAATGGCTAAATCTAAACTCCCAAAAGTAGCAATAACTAAGGAATAAGAATTAAATAATATACAATTTATGTCCCTGGTTTACCTCACCCTCAATCCCTCTCCTTATAAAGGAGAGGGAAGCTAGAGACAGGATGAAGTTTTGCATCTTATTTAATCCATGTTCCTAAAGATAGTCGTAGTCTATCTAATTCATTGCTAGTTGTATATGATGATTTTTTCAGAAAATCTTATTTTGAGGAAAATATGAAACGATTTATCTTCATTTCTTTAATAACTGCTTTGTGCATAATCGGCTACTTTGAAATTAGCTTGTCACAGGCTGAAAAACTTTTTTGGCTGAATTTGAGTCTTTGAAATCCTCCCTCACGAAATCATTTCCCACTCCGCCCTCGTAATTTTCGCTGATTAGCTAATTTCTCTTTGCCATAAAATATCTGTAACTCTTGTCATCCCAGCTTTTAGATGACGGCGATAGGTACTGAAAGGCAAATCTAGTAACTCAGCTGCTTGTTCTTGCGTGGGGGCGGGATTTAAATAAGTTCGATAAACAGCGCGGTAGAGTTTTTCATCACGCGGGGATGATTGTAAGGATTCAACTGCTTGTTTCACCAGATTCTGTAAAGCGTTAATGTGTTCGGGTGAGTGCCCAGAGAAGGACTTATCGGAGAGTTGCGTGTCCTTTGGACTCTCGCTCATACTTGCTTTTGTGGCAACTTGTTCTGAGACGCTTCGCAGTACTTCGTACACGCTGCGCGATCGCACTAAGGGATTATTCTGTAATATATCGGGACAACTAAAGTTACGTAACGCATTCTGTACCGCCTCCACAAATTCTGGCTGACTAAGAACTAACAGAGGTTCACCGACTGGAGTATTATCTACAGATTCTCCGGCAGTTGTAACCTCTTTTCGGGCCAAAATTTCCTTCCATGCGGCAGGTGATACAATTCGCCAGTCATGCCCATAAACACCATAGTGTCTTCCCTCAACTGTAAAATCGGTTTCAGAAAGTCGTGTTAAGTCGAAGTAGTTCAACATTGCTGTCCAACTATCTGCTTGGGCACAAGGTAGGAAGGTGTATGCTAACCCCGGTGTTTTCTGAAAATACTGCACAAAATTAATGAAAATTAGACTTTGGGTGGGGGAAACAGCTTGATAGGTGTCCCGCGCCATCCAGAAGCGGAAAATAGTTGCGCCTTCGCTAGGGCGTAATGGTGCATGGGTTTGGAGATATTGCCAAGATGCAAGAGCGCCCGGATCTGCATTCAAATCTTCAACACTTGCTGTATGCAATGCCACCATCATTGCAAATCCCGCAGGTTCGGAGTGCAAGTCACGAAATACTACTATATTCTGCGGTTGGCGCTTCAACCAGTGAGCTGCTATTTTTGCTGATTCTTCGCCTTCGTATTCTGCCACCATCCCCAGCAGTGCGGTTTTGTCAGTTTCCCGTAGTGAGTCCGTCAATAAACTACTTTGCTCACCCCAGGTGAAACAGGATCGAATCGCCGAGTTATCCCGATGCAAAAAAATATAATCAAGTAGCACTCGATGCTTTTCTTGCCCTTGGGTTTGTCCTAGTCGTTTAGTATAATATTGACGCGCTCGGTGGTGTAATTCCGTGTAAAATTCCGAATTACGCCAACGCAAGTCAGCAATTAAAACTTCGCGTGCTAAATCGTGGGGAAATAAACCCAATTGCCCTGATTCGATAAACGACAGTCCCCGCAACCACTCAAATAAATCGTGAACATCAAGTATTTCCCCTAAAGAGTGAGCCTCACTAGCTAAAGTATTTTGAGGCACAGCCAATATTTGATTTAGTGCGGCTTCAGTAGTCACCCGGATCACCGCACAAGCTTCTAAAGCCATACGGTGTTGGGGCGTTGGTACTTCTTTGATGAATCTTGACAACAGTGTTTTAACAACATTGGGAGCAGATTCTGCTTGAAAAGAGATTTCTTTTCCCTGAGCAAACACCTCAGCAACCAAAGATAATGCTAGAGGGTGTCCGTGGGTAAATTCTAGAATCGCCTGGTGTTGTGTGGTGGGAATATCTCGTGTGGTGAGATAAGTTTGACTTTCTTCTGGGGTCAGGTTGCGTAGGGGCAACGTGTGCATTAAAGCTTGCCAACCTGGATCGCTACACCAACCAGATGAGAGAGGATTGCGTCCAGCAATCACAATTAAGGTATTAACAGACAAATGGGGTAAGAATACTTCCCGCAGCCATTCATCTAACTGGGTAATAGCTTCATAAGTATCAATTAAAATTACATTACGTTCTTCTCTTTGCGCTAGCACATCCAGAGGCGAATCTGATTCATTCAATGCCATCAACGAATGCAACGTGCTAATGAAAGATTCTGGCGCGGCTTCTATATTACGTCCTTCTACGTAGATAGTTGAGATTTTTGACCGTTCACAAAACCGTAAAAACTGCTGCATGAGGGTTGTCTTGCCCACACCGCCAGGGCCAAAGACGTGCAAAATGTGAAAAGGTAATTCTCTTGATGCGATCGCATCAAGAAATAGCTCCAGTTCCCGCCCACGTCCTACAAATCTGCGATTTCGTTCTGCACTTAGTCGCTGTAATAGAGATGTCATTGGCATCCCTTCCTTAAATTTTACGTAGGATTACTGTTTTAAAGTATGAAGGATATTTTTGATTTATAAAATCTACTTTGAGAAAATTTATAAATTTTACATCCAAGCTTAAAGGCGCAACAAGTAAGTCTGCGTTGAAAAATCAACCTATGTGACGAAATGTAAAATCAGCCAACAGCTTATAAATCTGTGATTCTAGAGTTTTTACAAAACTAAACATACATGGGTTTTATCGTGCCGACCTACTTACTAGCGAGCCAGTATTAGATAACCTTGTTAATAGCATTGGTTTAGCTATTTAGCCGTAAGCCTCCCACTGAAACGGTACTCCGTTCAGTGGTGAGATATAAGGCGGTTAAAAATAACGCGACCTCCGACCAATTCAATCCGTAGGATTGATAGGAAGGGGGTCAGCGTTATTTTTAACACTCTCTAGATTTGGTAATCTATCAACCCAGTCTTCTACTATCTGCGTGACTGTTTTATCCTTCATTACAGCATAAGAGCGAAGCTTGTTTAATCTGCGTTCAGACATCCTGACATTTAATCTAGTAGTCTTCATATTTGTCTACCCGTTGTTGTCACTTTTATGGTATTATAGTCTTAATAGTTGAGGCAAGACTTGTGAGGACAGCATACCAATACAAGCTACGACCAACAGCAAAACAAGCCATAGAGATAGACAGATGGCTGTCTATGTTATGCGCTCAATATAACTATTTGTTGGCTGATAGATTTGATTGGTACGAGCGAAATTGTTCACCGATTAATGCCTGTCCCCTCGTGTGTTATATACCAATTTTGCGGGATAACCCAGACTATTATTCGCAAAAGAAAACGCTACCACAACTAAAAAAAACTCATCCTTGGTACGGCGAAATTTACTCGCAGGTGCTACAAGATATAGTCAAACGAGTTAAAGTAACTTTTGACCGTTTTTTAAAAGGTGATAGCAATGGGAAACGAAGTGGACGACCTCGGTTTAAATGTCGTGACCGTTATCGCACGTTTACATATCCACAGATAAAAGATGGGTGTCTGCAAGGCAATCTGATTACCTTGCCGATGTTTGGTATAGTTAAAGTTATTTTGCATCGCCCTATTCCAGATGGCTTTAAAATCAAGACTGCATCTGTTACCAAAAAAGCTGATGGTTATTATTTAACTTTAAGCCTTGAAGATGCGACAGTTCCAACAATTAAGCCCGATTTCAACGCGGATTCAATCACGGGTATTGACCTTGGCTTAAAGGAATTTTTGACAACTTCCGATGGTGATGTTGTTTCAATCCCTCAGCATTACCGTAAATCTCAGAAGCGATTGCGGGTCATTCAAAAACGTATCTCACGCCGTAAAAAGGGAAGTAGTCGCCGCAAAAAAGCTATTAAGCAAGTTGCTAAACAACATAAAAAAGTAGCTGATAAGCGTAAAGACTTTCACTTTAAAACTGCCAATAATCTACTGAAAAAATATGATGTCGTAGTTCATGAATATTTAAACGTCAAAGGTCTTTCACGTTCCATGCTGGCGAAGTCTGTACATGATGCTGGATGGTCAAGCTTCCTGTCAATTCTAACCACCAAAGCCGAAAATGCTGGGTTGTTGGTAATCGCAGTGAATCCATCAGGTACGTCACAAGATTGTTCTAGCTGTGGGGTGAAAGTTCCTAAAAAGCTACATGAAAGAACCCATAACTGTCCTAACTGTAATATCAGTTTGTGCAGGGATCTAAATGCAGCTATAAATATAAAAAATAGAGCCGACGGTCACGCGGTTCTTAAAGCTCAACGCCTCCTAAGCAATAGCCGGATTGGTTGAGAAGCCCACACTGTACCTGTACTCAGGTCAGTGTGTGGAGTGTGTCACCTCCCCCAATTGCGACTGGTACAACCCAGCAAAAGTGTTGCAAGGTCGCACCTAAAAGAAACGCTTGTGTAACAATATTTGACACTTTATGCATTTCTTACCTTTTTCTTTCTCCTAGACCTGACTTTTCCCGTTAAGTCTCAAAAAGCTTGCTCATAAAGGATTCTGGACAAAGCACAGTATATACGGTACAGCGATTGAAATTTGTGCTTATCCTGCGATCGCAAACACATTAGAAATGTCTGATTTTACCATTTGGCAGTGGAACAAGCTCGCGGAGTTGGCGTAGCAGATTATATCTTGATTATTTTTTCACAAATAGATTGGTCATCGGCTTAACTCCTTTAGCCGTGTCATTGGCAGAGTTTAAGTATTCATAGATGCCAAAAGCATCTTCAGTAGTTCGTAGCAATGAGTAGTGATTATAGGGTGTGTTATCTACAACGCCCCGTGAGGCGTGGTTAGTAATCACAATTGTCGCAATGTGACCGCCGCCAAAGTTAGCATTACTACCAGGGTCAAAACCACAGCAACCTTGAATTTTGGCTTTGTTAGAGGGATTACTATCTTCATCCCAAGTAATAATAATTGCATTGTTGCCAGACTCAGACCATACTTTAGAAGTGGTGATTTGATTAACAATTTTTCCAATCATCGTATCGCCAGTTTGAATCAGTTTTTGCAATTGGGGACACTCTGCTAAACCGTGCATTTCATGACATTGATTGAAGATAATGTGGCTGTAATTGGGAACTTTACCACTGTTCAAGTCGGTAGTAAATTGATCTATCCCGACTATTTTACTGGATAAATTCGGGTCATCTTGCACTTTTTTGAAATTTAGAAAACCATTATGCTTGACTGCATATAATGCACGGTTGAGACTGGGAGCGACAACAGATTTAGAGCCTGGAGAAGGAATATCTTCAAAATACCCTTTCCAAGTCAGCCCCTTTTCTGATAATTGGTCGATTAAGCTTTTAGAGGTAATAGTGTGGTTGGCATAGTCAGCTTGACGAGAATTGTGGCAAAATTGCTGATTACTATTAGCAAAGCAATAGAAAGCATCATCATCATGAATACCAAAAGTACTGCCGCTTAAAATAGCAACATAGTTAGCTTCGCTAGGATGTACTTCGCCATAGAATTTACTAGCCAAACCATAGGTTTTTGCCAGTTTATTGATGATGGGTGCATTCGGGTTGCCAATAATTTGGTCGTAGGATTTGTTTTCTTCAACAATCACAAAGATATGGTCATATTTAGGGATGGCTTTGTCGTCTGCTGTCGGAGTTGAAACTGCTGCTGTATTTTTAACTATTTGGGGTGGATTAGTAGCTGATTGACTGGGTTTTTGTGAGTTGGATAAACAACTATTGAGTGTGAGGCTCAAACTCAATAAGCAAATATGATGAAGAATTGTTTGAAGTCTAGGGTGTAATGACATGATACTGAGTATAAATTTATTATCCGATCTAAAAGTGGCGTTACCCATTTGGGAACACTAAATTAAGAAATCACCAAAATTTAGCAGTATGGTCAGCACTTTTGCCAGTCTTCCCGGATACCGCATCAGCGAAGAAATCTACAATGGTTCGAGAACCTTGGTTTATCGAGGGTATCGAGAAACTGACTCATTACCTGTAGTCATAAAACTGCTGAAAAATCCTTATCCGAGTTTGGGCGAACTGGTGCAATTTCGTAACCAGTATAGCATTGCCAAACATCTTACCTCACCTAAAATCATTCAAACCTATAGCTTAGAGGCATATCAAAATGGCTATGCTTTAGTGATGGAAGATTTTGGGGGCATTTCTCTCAAAGATTATTTTGCTGGCGAACAGACGCGATATATCGAGTCTTTAAAAGAGTTTTTAGAAATAGCGATCGCACTGTGCAATACCTTAGATATACTCTACCACGAGCGGATTATTCATAAAGATATTAAACCTAGCAATATTTTAATTAATCCTGAAACCAAACAAGTTAAATTAATCGATTTTAGTATTGCATCTTTACTACCACGAGAAACCCAAACACTAATTAATCCCAATGTTTTAGAAGGGACGCTAGCTTATATATCGCCAGAACAAACAGGAAGAATGAATCGGGGGATTGACTATCGTACTGACTTTTATTCAGTCGGGGTTACATTTTACGAGTTACTCACTGGAATTTTACCTTTTCAATCCCACGATCCGATGGAATTGGTGCATTGTCATATTGCTAAACCAGCCCCTTTAGTAAATGAAATTAACCCACAAATCCCATATATTCTCTCAGAAATTGTCATGAAACTCATGGCAAAAAATGTTGAAGACCGCTATCAGAGTGCATTAGGACTGAAGCTTGATTTAGAAAATTGTTTACATCAGCTACAAGTTTCTGGTAGAATCGAGAGTTTTGAAATTGGACAAAGGGATGTGTGCGATCGCTTCATCATTCCTGATAAACTTTATGGACGAGAAACTGAAGTATCGACTCTACTAAAAGCATTTGAGCGAGTCAGCCTTGGTGCAACAGAAATGATGCTGGTAGCAGGTTTTTCTGGAATTGGAAAAACAGCAATTGTCAACGAAGTTCATAAACCAATTGTGCGGCAACGCGGTTATTTTATCAAAGGAAAATACGACCAGTTTGGGCGGAATATTCCCTTCAGTGCTTTTGTACAAGCATTCCGAGATTTAATGGGGCAATTGTTAAGCGAAAATGATGCACAGATTCAGCAATGGAAAAGTAAGATATTATCAGCAGTTGGAGAAAATGGACAAGTAATTATTGAAGTTATCCCAGAACTAGAAATAATCATTGGTCAACAACCATCAGCACCAGAATTATCAGGAACAGCGGCAGAAAGTAGATTTAATTTCTTGTTTCAAACATTTACTCAAGTTTTTACTAGTGCTGAACATCCTTTAGTGATATTTTTAGATGATTTGCAATGGGCAGATTCAGCATCGCTCAAGTTAATGCAGCTATTAATGAGTCAATCAGCAGGGGGATATTTATTATTAATTGGTGCTTATCGAGATAATGAAGTTTTTACTGCCCACCCTTTAATGTTGAGCTTGGAGGAAATTAAAAAATCTCAAGTTAATATTAGCAAAATCAAACTGGCTCCCTTGAGTGTAACCAGCTTAAATCAATTGGTGGCTGAAACTCTCAATTGTTGCCGAGAAAATGCTCAACCATTAACTGAACTTATTTATCAAAAGACCAAAGGAAACCCATTTTTTATTACCCAGTTTTTTAAGTCTCTATATGAAGATAAATTGATTATATTCAATACTACAGAAAGTTACTGGCAATGCGACATGACAGCAGTGAAAGCCTTAGCTATTACTGACGATCTGCTGGAATTTATGGCATTGCAGTTGCAGAAGCTGCCCCAAAAAACGCAGAATGTTTTGAAACTTGCAGCTTGTATTGGTAATCAATTTGATTTAGCGACTTTAGCAATTGTTTCTATCCAATCAGAAGTTGAAACTGCATCGGATTTATGGAGAGCATTGCAAGAGGGATTGATTCTGCCTCAAAGTGAAGCTTATAAGTTTTATGTGAGACAGGAAGCGTATGAGTTAGAAAAAGCTTCCCGGATAGTTCCATATAAATTTATGCACGATCGAGTGCAACAAGCTGCCTATTTTTTAATTCCAGAAGAAGACAAACAAGTTACTCATCTCCAAATTGGGCAGTTACTTCTAGAAAAAACTCCAATAACACAACAAGAAGATAAGATTTTTGAGATTGTTAACCAATTGAATGTTGGGATGAGCTTAATTGTTAACCAAACCGAACGTAATAAATTAGCGCAGTTAAATTTAATAGCAGGGAAAAAAGCTATGGCTGCAACTGCTTATGTTGCGGCGTTGAGATATTTAAATTTAGGAATAGAACTTCTAGGTACTGATAGTTGGGATAATCAGTATGATTTAACTCTAGCTCTATATATAAAAGCAACTGAAACAGCTTATCTTAGCACTCAATTTGAAAAGATTGAAATATTTGCTCAACAGGTGATGAAATATGCTAAAACTCTGCTGGATAAAGTAAAAGTTTATGAAGTTAAAATTTTATCATCCGCAGCCCAAAACAAGCTTCAAGAATCGGCCAATATGGGGCTAGAAATTTTACACTTGTTAGGAGTAAATTTTCCTGACAAGCCAATGCTAGCTGATATTCAGCAGGGTTTAGCTGAAACCTCAGCGAATTTGCAGGAAATAAATATAGAAAATTTAATTACTTTGCCAGAGATGATTATTCCTGAAAAGTTAGCAGCTATGGAGATATTAACAAGTGTAGCTCCTGTGATATTTAAAACTTTGCCGGCTTTATATCCCTTAATTGTCTTTACACAAGTAAATCTCTCGATTAAATATGGCAATGCTCCTCTTTCACCATTTGCTTATGTTGGTTATGGATTAATTTTATGTGGTGTCGTTCAAGATATTGATTCTGGTTATAAATTTGGAGAATTAGCCAAAGAACTGCTGTTTAAATTAAATGTTAAAAAACTGAAAGCAAAAATTTGTTCAATAAATTCTGGCTATATCAACCATTGGAAAGAGCATATAAAGTTTACACTAGCTATGTTGCAATCAGGATATCAAAGCGGGTTGGAAACTGGAGATTTAGAATTTGCAGCTTACTGTGCATTTTTCCAAGGCTGTCATTCCTGCTATATGGGCAAGGAGCTAACAGAAACAGAAAGAAATCTTGCCCTGTACAGCAATGCTATTCATAAATTGAGGCAAGAAAATCCCTTTGGCTGGAATGAAATGTATCGGCAGTTAGTGTTGAACTTACTAGGTAAGTCTCCAAATGTTTGCTATTTGAAAGGTGAAGCCTACAATGAGGAACTATCGCTACCAATTATTACTAAAGCTAACGATCGGTTAGGAATCCATATATTTTATGCAAGTAAGCTAATTTTATGTTATTTATTTGAGGAGTATTTTTTGGCTCTAGAAAATGCTCAAAATGCAGCAGAATATTTAGATGGAGTAATCGGAATGTTTGCTGTTCCCCTATTCCATTTTTATGATTCTTTAGCTAGATTGGCTTTTGTAATGGAATTTAGAACATCTGATGAACGAGATGTTTTGCTCAATCAGGTAAAGGCTAACCAAGAAAAGATGAAAAATTGGGCAAATTATGCGCCAATGAACTTTTTACACAAATACTATTTGGTTGAGGCTGAATTCCATCGTCTTTTGGGTCAAAAAACAGAAGCAATTGAATTTTACGATCGCTCTATTTCCCTGGCGAAAGAAAATGAATACATCCAAGAAGAAGCTCTGGCGAACGAACTAGCAGCGAAATTCTATTTAGAATGGGGTAAAGAAAAAGTGGCTCAAGCATATATGCAAGAAGCTTACTATTGCTATGCTCGCTGGGGTGCATTAGCCAAAGTCGCCGACCTGGAAAGACGTTATCCTCAACTTCTCGCCCCCATCTTAGAGCAAACCCATTCTCCCCTCACAACTAATGAAACAATCTTTACATTAGGGACTGTCACCTCTACCAGTATTAGCAGTGTTTCTGCGGCTTTAGATTTAGCTACTATTCTCAAAGCTTCTCAAACTATCTCAGGGGAAATCGAACTGGAAAAACTGCTTTCGGTATTGCTGCATATTGTCATTGAAAATGCCGGAGCAGATAAATGTGTGTTCATGCTTTTGGAGTCAGATCGTTTGCTAATTCAAGCCTTAGCACGGCTTTCGCAGAGTGCTGTTGATTTTTACCCCATGTTGCTAAACCCGCAGCCTGTGGAAGACTCTGTTGATGTGCCAGTTGGATTAATTAATAGCGTCAAACGCAGTTTACAACCAACGGTAATTATTAATGCCACGGTGCATCCGCAATTAAGCAATGACCCTTATATTGAGCAACAACAGCCCAAGAGTATTCTGTGCAGTCCGATTTTGCATCAGCGTAAGTTGCTGGGCGTGTTGTACCTAGAAAACAAGCTGGCGGCGGGAGCATTTACGAGCGATCGCGTTGAACTGCTCAACTTGCTTTGCGCTCAAGCCGCAATCTCATTGCAAAATGCCCGATTGTATCAGCGAACCCTAAAGTATGCTCAACAATTAGAGGAGTCATTCACCGAATTAAGCACGAGCAATTCTCGGTTTGAGAAACTTGTAGACAACGTTCCTGGGGTTGTTTATCAATATCGAATATCTGTTGATGGGGTAATTTCTCTACGATACATCAGTGCAGACTGTTATGAACTATACGAAATTACAGCCGAGGAAGCGATCGCTAATGTGCAGTTGCTCACAGAAGCAATACATCCAGATGATGCCGCAAGCCACCAACAATCCATTATAGACTCAATGCAAACGCTGATTCCTTGGGAATGGTCAGGTCGAATTGTCACAGCATCGGGCATTCTCAAGTGGATTTACGGCTCGGCTCGAGTAGAACTCCAGACTGATGGAACTCTAGTTTGGGATGGAGTATTGTTGGATATTAGTGAACGTAAAATTGCTGAACTTGCCTTGCAACAAAAATCACTGGAGCTAGAAGCAGCTTTACAAAACCTGCAACAAGCTCAATTACAAATTGTCCAAAGTGAAAAAATGTCTGCACTGGGTAACTTAGTTGCTGGGGTGGCTCACGAAATGAATAATCCTTTGGGCTTTATTACTGCCAGTGTCAAACAAGCTAAACCCATCTTTGCTGATATTGTTAATCACTTAAAGCTTTATCAAGAAAAGTTCCCCACTCCTGGAGATGAAATTCTCATCCATGCCAAAGAAATAGATTTGGAATATAGCTTAGAAGATTTACCAAAAATGATTGATTCGATGAATATGGCCTGTGACAGGCTGAAAAATATCAGTACCAGTCTCCGCACTTTTTCTCGTGCTGATAGAGATTACAAAGTACGGTTTAACATTTATGAAGGCATTGATAGTACAATTCTAATTTTAAAACACCGTCTCAAAGCTAATAACAGCCGTCCGGCAATTGAAATAGTGACGGATTACGGGAACTTACCTCAAATTGAATGCTTTCCAGGACAATTAAATCAAGTATTTATGAATATCCTAGCCAATGCTATTGATGCCTTAGATGAATCAAATATAGGCCGCAGTTTTGAGGAGATTAAAGCCAATCCGAATCGGATTACAATTACCACCTCATTGAAAGAAAAACAGGTTAAGGTGAAAATTGCTGATAATGGTCAAGGGATGAGTGAATCAGTTAAACAAAAAGTATTTGACCACTTGTTTACCACCAAAGGTGTTGGTAAAGGAACGGGATTAGGATTAGCGATCGCACAGTCTATTGTTGTAGAAAAACATGGCGGAACTTTGGATGTGAATTCTACTCTGGGTGTTGGAACAGAATTTGTTATTACCTTACCGATTCTGGCTAAAACTCAAAATTAACTTGGTCGAAAAGATACTTCAATCCCACTAACTAATACTACAATCTGTTAGTTTTACAGCTAAAGCATTGGTGTATCGCCACGGTTGAGAACCACCAATCCAAATCCGCGAGGGTAAATGACCAATTGGTGCTTTGAGACTAAAATTGAATTCCGAATTGGCAGAACTATAATTGTATATATGCCAACCAACTTCGTGACAGAAAATTCCATAGTCTCCATTCACGTTTTTGTAAATAAGTGTCTGTACACTAAAACCAAAGCGTCCATGACTGTAATTCACCCATAAAAGGTTAATGGCTTGCAAATCTGGACAGGGAATTTTCTCAATATCGCTACTAAATATATAGCTACCTTTAGGCTTTGCTAGCAGTTGAGACATCAGTTCCCAAGTTTCTCGATCTGCTAATTGCCATTTTCCTTTTGCTAATAAATCACGCAAATGGGTGTAATCAATAGTACTTACTGTCTGATAATTAGAAATATTTAGCAATTTTTTGGGTTGTTGTTCCAGTTTCTGCAACGCTTCTGTTGCCGATTGGAAGCGTTGCGAAACGGCATTTTGTATAAGTTTGTCTAAAATTTCACAGAGGCGATCGCTAACAGTATTATTTGCTGGTAAATGTTCCAGCCATACCCAGCGATCGTTAGTAATATCGAACAAATCAAAGGGAGAAACATTGGTGAGTAAGTAAATGCAAGTTACACCCAAGCTGTAAAGATCGCTGGCTGGTAATGCCTTTCCTCGCATTTGTTCGGGAGCAATATATTCTGGACTACCTACTATTGTACCTGTACGAAGTCGCCTTGTATTAGTGGCGAGTTTAGCAACTCCGAAATCTATTAAAACTAAGTCTCCTTGAACCGAACGGCGCATAATATTTTCCGGTTTAATATCTCGGTGGATTACTTGGCGGGAATGGATAAATTGCAATGTCAACAATAAACTTTTTAATATCTCCCAAATTTGCGGTTCTTTAAAAACGCCTTGTTGTTGTAATTCCTGGGCGAGTGTTTGTCCATCTACTAATTCTTCGACGATATAAAACTTTTGATTTTGTTCAAAGTGTGCTAGTAATTTGGGTATTTGAGAATGTTCTAGTTCATTGAGACGAAGTGCTTCCTGGTGAAATAAGGTGACTGCCTTGTGCCAAATTTCAGTGTTTTCTTCTTGGAAACATAGCTGTTTGATTGCACATTTTGGTTGATTTGGAAGATGTTCATCAATTGCTAAAAACGTTCTCCCAAAGCCACCGTGTCCAATGACAGCGAGTGGGCGATATCGCTGTTTGAGTAACAATTCTTGACCACAACTATTACAAAAACGAGAGATGTTAGAATTTTGCGGACGTAGGCAATCAAGATTGGTACAGTAGCTCATACTACAGGAGTTCTATTTGTTGCAATCAATATATATAAAGTATTCCCATGCAAACTAAAAAAGATTGCTATACTAGCTACAATTAAAAATGCTTCTTTTGCGTAAGTCCTGTACGAATTACGAATTAGTTAAAGCCTGTATTCATTGCTGAATCAGGCTTTTGATGTTTTTTATGAAATTTGTACGGAGAAGTTTGTTTAATTACTGAATAGCAAATCCTTCTGGTCTGATCGCATCTTCCAAATCAACGCCCATCAGGTTTGTTCCCTGGATATTTGCATTTGTCAGATTTGTATTTTCCAAGTCTGCGTTTTGTAGGTTCGCGGTTTGTAAATTTGCTCCCAAGAGGTTGGCTTTTTCTAGGTCTGCATCAAAAAGGTTTGCTCCCACTAGGTTTGCTCCCAAAAGGTTTACCTTGCCTAAATCTGCTCCTTGAAAGTTAGCCCCTTGTAAGTTTGTTTGCTGTAAGTTAGCTCTTTCTAAGTCTGCGTTTTGTAAGTTAGCACCTTCCAAGTTTGCTGCTTGCAGGTTTGCATCTTTTAACATTGCTCCAGCCAGGTTACAGCCAACACATTCATTGGTTTGTAATAAATGTCTAACGTTTTCTGCTACAGACACTATTGGCAATACAACCGGAGATATCACTGGTGTTGTTACAGGCTCCATTGGCGATTCAACTGGAGATATTGCTGGTGCGGTTACAGACTCCATTGGCGATTCAACTGGAGCTAGTTCAGATTCCGTAGCTATGGATGGTCTTAGTGTTTGCGCTCTAGCGCTGGGCTGGATAAGCAGAGTAAATCCCGCTACAACTACCAGAAATACTGCTTTTACGAGCCACTGAGTTAATTTTTTAGAATTTGATTGATTCATTAGTTCCTTCATAATCTGATTCCTATTGGTGGGCTTGCTTTTATAAGAGCCATCGATAATGTGCTTTATTCTCACTTTAGATAACTTGATTGATAAGAGCAAATATTATTGTTGTTCATATTGATAACTTCAAGTGATTAATAAATCTTTTTGGATGGGAAACGATCGCTGATTTTTTGGCTGATAAGCTAATCGGCATTTAAGTTGCATAAAAGCAGGGCTGAAGCCCTTACTACAAGCGAATCATTCTGGAAAAATGAATGACGATTAGCTTATCAGGAATTGCGATCGCCTTAATCTAATTCCCAAGCATTGCCAGACTAGGTAAAAGTCGATATGTTTCACTTTTAATTAAGATAGAGAGTCCCAAGTAAATTAAGACAAAGGGGAAGATTTTTCGACCGTAGCGAGTTAAAACGGGAGCCATGAGAGGATTACGAGTCAGGTTGTAAGAGAGGAAACACCACACCCCAACAGTGAAATAGCAAACACACAGAATTACACCCAAACTTGGAAGATTGCTACTGGCAAACAACGGTACATAAATTCCAATGTTGTTTCCTCCATTGGCAATGGTGACAGTGGAAACGCGGTAGGTTTGCGGATCGCGGATGGTTGCTAATAGTGATTTCTTCTGGCGGACAGATTTTGCTGGAGAGGTTAAGTCAACTGATACAGCTTGTACTGTCTCTCCCTCTTCTTCTCGACTGATGAGATTACTGATACCAATGGCGACGGGAAGCAAACCCAGCAAACCAATCCAGGTGGTTGGAATAATCAGACCGCCGAAGAAACCAGGGAGACTAGCAAACACTAAGGCTGTGAATCCCAGAAATTCACCGATCACAATATGCTTAGGACGAAAGCTGCGATTGACTTTTCCGAAGAAGGCCGTCAGATATAAGTTGTCGTCAAAGGTAGTTGCAAAAGCGGCAGAGATTCCAATAATTAATGTACTAATTAGCCAAGTCATAATTGTTGCTCACGATAATTCAATGCTGTTCGTCTTAGCCATCTCTGCTTCTCAATGTGAGGGCAGGTTAGGAGATTTTGTGACTGTTTTTCTAACGACAACCAATCGATATTCGTTATTAATCAGCCAATTTCCCAATTTTTAGAGGCAATCGCCTCCAATCAAATTGGTGATTTTTTTCTCAGCAAGGTACCTTGGCAGCTCATGGAGTCAATATTATGACTTTCAACGAAATAAGAGCAAATACTCTTGTTTTTTAAAAGGATAAATAAAAGTGATTGACAATTTGGCTATAGCTTTTGGTATTTCTACCCATTGACTAAATAATTACTAATTCGTAATGACGCGACGCTCTCTACGAGACGCTAAAAGCGAACGAAGACTCGCTAACGCTTCGCTATCGCGGACTCGCTACCGCTACGCTAACGTAATTCGTAATTAGGATTTACACAAAAAAGCTCTTTAATTCCCTAAACCAAATTCTGAGTTCAAAATGCACAAAGCTAGTAGTATTGAATACTGAGCTATTGTTTAAGAAACTTCTATGCGTAGTTTACCGCCGTAGGCATCGCTCTTATTAAAGATAACCCTTGTAAAGCCTGGGATATCCTTGACGGCTAGCATTCAACATCGGTAATATGACTAATTGCCCTCTGACTTCAGTTTTGAGATGTTCAGTAATGTTGGACTTTTAACTTGTAATTATGCTAACCAGTGTTGACCGTTTATTATTTGTCCGGCGAGTCCCGATTTTTAAGGAATTGCGGGATGATTTTATTGTGCGGCTCACTTCAGTGATGAACGAATTGTCATTCCCAGCTAATTACACCATCTTTCGACAAGGAGAAGAAGGGCGATCGCTCTATATTGTCGTGTCCGGTCGAGTTAAAGTTCACATTGGAAATAAACAGTTGGCAGAGGTGGAACAGGGAAAATACTTTGGTGAAATGGCAGTATTTGATACTCAACCTCGCTCCGCCACTGCCACGACTCTAGAACCTTGTGAATTTTTAGAACTGACGCAAGAGCAACTATATGATGCGATCGAAGAAACTCCCGAAATTGCGGTGAATATCATTCGTGAGTTATCTCGTCTGATTCGCAGATTGAACGACGATATGAATGTAACGTTGCGTAGTTAATACACAAATGTAGAGACGTAGCAGCGATACGTCTCTACAAGGATTTTGGATAATGTAAAATCTGGTTCAAAAAAAATGAAACCTGCTGTAAGTTTGATTATTAAACTCAGCACCCATCGCTGCTTATTACTTTGGTTCACCGAGACCAGGAGTTTCTTCTTTCTCAACCTTTGGCACAAAATCAGGACGTTCTTTGCTTTCCCAACCTGCGGGGCGTTTGGAGTTGTACCAAGCTATTGACCCAATGGCGACAGCAGCAATAAAACCAACAACATACACTAAGGTAAAAGCAACAGGAAAATGAGGGGCGGCATCTATAGCTGGTGCTGCTGTTTGCATAAAAAATAAATTCATGAGTATATTCTCCACAGTTAGGTAACACTATTTAACACACTATAAGATCAGCGTATCACCTAACATCCCTCTGTAGTTTAGTTTGAGCAACTTCATATTGCATAAAAAAGACTGGGGGCGGGGCAGGGAGATGAGGGAGACAAGGGAGACAAGGGAGATAAGGGAGACAAGGAGATAAACAAGACTCCTAACTCCTAACTCTTAACTCACCACTCCTAACTCAGCACTCAGCACTCAGCACTCATTAGTCTTTAGGAGGTCTAAGTCTATCCCGCCAGGATGGTTGTGACGGTGAAGAACCTGAAGAACCTGAACTATTTGCAGGGGATGACTCTTGCCGACTTCTTCGAGGCGGGGGTGAATCAGATTCTACTCTTCTAGAGCGCCGCCGTGAAGTAGATGATTCTTCAGAAGAGTTATTAGAACTTGATTCACTGCGATCGCGCCTTCTCCGTCTTGGGGTAGAATCACTTGATTGCTGTTCTTCTTGAGAATATCTTCTTCTGCTTCTACGTCTTTGAGATGAACCACTATCTTCAGAATTTCTCGCACTTTCCCCTTCTGAGTCATCATCATTAGAGGCAATAGAACGATTCAGCACTTGTTTGGGCTTGATGGACTGGGCTTTGATGGTGCCTTTGCGACCGTCTAACTTGGGTCGTTTGGGAAACTTTTCTATGGGCATCCCCGCTACCGCTTTTGCCATAAATTCGTGCCAGGTGTAAGCGGCACTACTACTACTGCCATAAGTGGGGTGGTTATCATCATTACCTAGCCATACCCCTGTCACCATCTGGGGAATGTAACCAATAAACCATAAATCGCGGGCTTCGTCGGAGGTGCCGGTTTTACCTGCAACTGGTCTATTATCTAATTGGGCAGCACCACCAGTTCCCGCTTCAACGACGTTGCGTAGCATCCAAGTCATGATGGCGGCACTGTCAGCGTCAAGGGCGCGTTTTGATTTAAAATTAGCTGACCAGATAACTTTGCCTTGGCGGTTGAGGATGCGGGTAATACCATGAGGTTCTGCGTGCAATCCCTGAGTCGCAAAACTGCCATAAGCGCTGGTCAACTCTAGGAGATTGACTTCATTTGAGCCAAGAGCCAAGGAGTAGGTGGGCTTGAGTTCAGATTTTATCCCCATATCATGGGCAAGTTTAATCGTTGGGGTAAATCCCACATCAATCAACACCTTAACCGCAACAATATTAACAGAGCGGGTGAGAGCATCTCGGATATTCATTGAACCGTGGAAGTTTTCACTATAGTTTTTCGGTTCATAGCCGTCTACGACAAAGGGCGCATCTTCGTAGCTATCGTAAGGGCTTTTGCCGGTAGCGATCGCAGTGGCATATACAAACCCTTTAAATGTCGATCCTGGCTGCCGTTGTGCCTGGGTAACTCGATTAAACTGGTTTTTACCAAAGTCTTTTCCCCCTACCATTGCCTTAATTTCACCGTTTCGGGGGTCTATGGCTACCATTGCTGCTTGTTTAAAGTTTTCCCAGCGTCCTTGATTTCGCAATGTTTTTGCAACTGCCTCTTCTGCGACTTTCTGCCAACTTGGGTTGAGCGTGGTTTCTACTACTAAACCTCCACTTTTTAGCACATTAGCAGAGACATACTTGGGTAATTCTTTTTGGATGTAGCTGGTAAAGTAGGGTGATTCTACTTGGACTCGTTTGGGTAAACTGCTTTTGAGGGTTAATGGTTCCTGAATGGCTGCCTGTCTTTGCTCTGGTGTAATTACTTTATCTTCCTGCATCCGTAGTAATACCAAGTCTCGCCGCCGTTTTGCAGCTTCGGGATTTTTATCTGGGGCGTACAAGCTCGGAGCCGGGGCTAATCCAGCAATTGTTGCCATTTCCGCGAGGGAAAGTTGATCTGGCGACTTACTAAAATATACCCAGGCGGCATCTGCTACACCATAAGCTCCAGATCCCAAATAAACCAAATTCAGGTAACGCTCTAGAATCTGATCTTTGGTTAATTCTTGCTCCATTTTTTGGGCTAGGCGGACTTCCTTGAGTTTGCGCCAGATTGTCTGCTCTTGTTTCAAAAACAGAATCCGCGTTAGCTGTTGGGTGATGGTGCTACCACCTTCTACCACACCTTGCGATCGCAAATTACTCAAACCCGCTCTGACAATCCCTTGCGGATCGACTCCGTTGTGTTGCCTAAATCTTCGATCTTCTGAGGCGATGAAAGCTTTTTTTAAATTATCTGGTATCTGTTCTAGCTTTAACTGTTCTCTGGTCGCTTCACCTTGTTGTTGTAATATGCTGCCATCAGCAGCTTTAATCGTCAGTGTTTGCTCTCTAAGTACAGCATTCAACTCGGACTGATTTGGCAAAGTCCGATCTATTAAACTAACGCCGTAGATCGAGGCAATTATCCCACCACCAACACCCAAACCCGCCCAAAACCAGATGCGGCGATAGAGTGGTCTAGCGCCTGTTGCTCGATTGACCCTCATCTTAGATGGTAAAATTTTCATTTGCTCAGTAACTGCCTCGTCTGCGCCAGATATGCTGGTGGTAAGCTCTCATTCGTTCCTCCTTGTCCAGAGTCACTCAAATTAGTTGGTCTTCGCTTGAACCAGGAGGTAAGCTTCCCCACGTCAGTTCCTCGCTCAAAGTAGTAATTGTATAACCACCATCAATCAACTTTGGGGTTATCTAATTACCATTGTGTTTAGTATAATATCCTATAAATAATTAACTAAATTCACCATTAAGATAATGTTTTTTAAATTTGGTGAATTTAGTTTTGTAAAAAAGCTTTAATTTTGATAAATACTGGGAATATACAGCAGTTTTCTTTTGCAAGCTGTAAAAGCTATCTTAAGGAGAGTATCATGCCTACATCGGGCTACGACGAAGGAGAGCTAAGACGAAGCGCCCTTGCCCTTGGTAGTAATATTGGCGATTCACAGGCAATTTTAGAAGCAGCTATAGAGACTTTAGCCCAAACGCCAGGTATTCTTTTAGAAGCCAGATCCAATTGGTATCAAACCAAAGCGATCGGACCACCACAGCCAGATTACCTAAATGGCTGCGCCACATTACAGGTAAAAATATTACCCCAGCAGTTATTAGAAATTTTGTTAGGAGTTGAACAACAATTTGGGCGTGTGCGTCAAGAACGCTGGGGGCCACGAATCCTAGATTTGGATTTGTTGTTATATGATGACATTATCCTAGATACACCAAATCTCCAGATTCCCCATCCCCGAATGCGGGATCGGGCTTTTGTGTTAGTACCACTGGCAGAAATTGCCCCAGATTGGGTAGAACCAGTTTCTGGGTGTGTTATTAAAGAACTGCTGAAGGAGGTAGACTGTTCAGGTGTACATTTATGGATGGGCAATTAAAAATACCATCCTTAAAAGTAGAAGAACACTGATTTTGCCTCTGTATTCACAGATAATCAGATTTTACTATGCCATTAGGTAGAGAATTACCACAACTGCTAAGACAACGCCTGTTTTATAAAGGACGCAAGTTTGATTTTGAGGTTAATCGCTTGCGTTTGCCCAATAAATCAGAAGGAGAATGGGAATGTATTCGTCACCCTGGTGGTGCCCTCGCTGTGCCGGTGACACCAGAGGGCAAACTTATACTGGTGCGCCAGTATCGTTTTGCAATTCAGGGACGGATATTAGAATTTCCGGCGGGAACTGTGGAAGCAAATGAAGAACCTTTAGAAACAATACAGCGTGAAATTGCCGAAGAAACTGGCTATAGTGCCCAAAAATGGGACAAATTAGGCGAATTTTTCCTAGCTCCTGGCTATTCCGATGAAATTATCTATGCTTTTCTGGCGCGAGATTTAGAAAAGCTGGAGACACCACCACCACAAGATGGAGACGAGGATATCGAAACTGTGTTTATGACTCCTGAAGAGTTAGAAAAAGCTATTCTGGAGGGAGAGCCGGTAGATGCTAAATCAGTTTCTAGCTTTTTTCTGGCGCGTCCGTTTTTAGGTTAATACCTTTATGCTGTTAGAGTTAGCGATTGCAGATGCCTACGGTGCAGGTTTTGAATATGCAGACGAAATGATCGTTAACAATGATTTGAGTCGATACGTCGAACATCCGCGTTTTCGACTCAATCCTGGCAGCTATACTGACGATACTCAGATGAGCATTGCCATCGCGGAAGTGATTGTCGCTCAAGCGCCGTGGACACCAGAAGTTTTAGCTGATAGTTTTGTTACAGCTTTCAAACGCGATGAGAGAGAAGGTTATTCTCGAAGCTTCTACTATTTTCTACTAGAAATTCAGGATGGGGAAGAGTTTTTAACGAAAATTAACCCTGATAGTGACAAAAGCGGGGGAGCAATGCGTGCAGCACCCATTGGTATCTATCCCACACCAGAAAAAGTCATTGAGGCGGCAACAATTCAAGCGGCAATTACCCACAATACACCCGATGGGATCAATGCTGCCGTTGCGGCTGCCTTAATCTCGCATTATTTTATCTATCGACTGGGAGCAAAACGTAAATTAGGACAGTTTCTGGAAGGTTATGTATCTGGAGAGTGGAATAAACCGTGGGAAGGTAAAGTCAAGTCTAAAGGCTGGATGAGTGTCAGAGCAGCGATTACTGCGGTGATGCGAAATGACAGCATGAGCGAACTTTTACAAGATTGTATTGCTTTTACTGGGGATGTGGATACAGTAGCTGCGATTGGACTGGCTGCTGGTTCTTGTAGCGAAGAAATTACACAAGATATTCCTAATCATCTTGTCACAGGCTTAGAGAATGGAGCTTACGGTAGAGATTACCTCATCAAGTTGGATAAGCAGTTAATGAGTTTGGTGGGTAAAAAGATCAGCTAAATCTAATATATGATGACAGACGCGATAAATCGCCGTCTCTACAAAAAATTTATTTTTTTATTTAAAGATTTACGTGCAAGGCGTTCAATTAGCGATCGCATTTTACTCAGGCTACAATCTTTAGGGACGCAGTTATGCATCCCTAAAGCAAATTGCTGTAAACCTTTAGAAGGTGAAAGTTGTTCTCAGCGTACCGATAATTGCATCATCGTTATTGCTGTTTTGACCAGGAGAGGTCAACCAGATTACACCAGGGGTGATTGAGATGTTATCTGACACGCGATACTTGTAAAAGCCTTCAAAGTGATAAGGTATATCATTACCAGTACCAGCAAAACCTGGTCGGTTAAAGGAATAGGGTTCAGCACCAGCAAAAATCCCCAATACGTTACCCTTTTTACCGAAGTCAGGTAAGGCTACCCCAAGACCGTAACTCCAAGCTTCATAATCATCACCAAGACCAAAGCCTCTGACATCGTGGTAAGAAACGAAGCCACTAATTGAAAGTTTGTCGCTGGGTTTGAAGGCTGCTTCTATACCGTAAGAATTACTAGAAGATGCGTTGAGAGTACTAAGGGTGTTAGCCTGATTAGTACCTACGACGCGGCTAGTACTACCCAAACCACCACCTAAATCAAATAAATTACCACCTCCAGCACCATGATAACCGTGGACGTAGGTAGCACCGATAGATAAGCGATCGCCAAGACTCAAGTTCAACTGTCCAAGAGCTGCATAGTTACCCTCTAACAAACCTTGATTTGCCCCAGGATTATTAGCATTTGATGCCAAGTAGCCTATAGTCAATGAAGGTTTGAAAAAACTGCTAGCGCTACTAAAGGGTAAAGTCAGTGCAGCACCTGCACCACCACCAATCCGATAAATCGGACTTTCAGAAGCAAAGGTAGACAAAGCCCCATTACCACCATCAAAATCCTCAAAGTAAGGGTTGTTAGTGGCAACATAATCGCTATGAATACCCCCACTGGCCGCAAAGTAAGCTTGAACTGGGCCTATGGGTACGTAATAAGCCAGCCAGTCTATATTGACACTGTTATTGTTGCTTCCACCGTTGAGTTGAAATGTTTGTGTTCCTTCAGCAGTATTGAGCGCAGCACCACCATTCCCTACTTGATTAAAGGCTAGGGCATTCCCGGCTGCAAGACGGGTGTGTAAAACGTCTTTACCCGTAAAGCTGGTTTGCAAGTCTAAACGTACCCTATCTTGGAAGACAGTATTATTCACATCACCAGTATTATTGCCAAAAATATCAGTAACGGCAAAAATAGCTTCACCCACCAATTTTGTAGTAGTGGAAAACTGATTAGCTTCTAGTTCAGCAGTCCGGGCTTCTACAGAATCGACTCGACCGCGTAGAGTTGCTAGTTCTGCCGAGAATTCCTCTTGCAAACGCTGGAGAGTTGCTAAATCCTGTTTTGTCACCAAGTCAGTAGTTGCTGTCGCAATCAGTTCATTAACTCGATCTAAACAAGCATTCAAACCTGCGGCAAACTCATAACGAGTCAGTGCGCGATTGCCACGATAAGTACTATTCGGGTATCCAGCAATACAACCGTAGCGCTCAACCAGGGATTGCAAAGCTTGGAATGCCCAATCAGTTGGCTGTACATCAGAAAATTGAGAAACTGACGTAACTTGAGACACTGAATTCTGGTTCTTGCCTTCGCTGCTGTAGCGATTAACGTCTTCTAAAACCTTATTTTCATCAGTCTTTTGGGCAACTAATTGCTGATTAACTTTTGGTTGCTCTGTTTGAATAAATATTGAACTATTAGAAGCTTTTGGCTTTGTATCTTGAGAAGAACTTGCTAATTCAGCAGCCATAGCCCTAGCGGAAACTAATACCGTCACTCCCAAAACTACTGGACTTAGTACCAGAGTTTTCCACAATAGATGAGACATTTTTTATTTTCCTTTCCCAAAAAATAACCAAAATCAATTGGTTCAAGAAAAAGAGAACAAGTGATTATTCTACTTGTTGGAAATCTTATCAGATTGCTGTTACCTAAGCTATATATCTAAGATAATTTTTCTAAATCGGGAATTGTCAAGTTTTGCAGATAACTTATTTGCCACAAGTTGCCTTTATAAGTTAATTCGGCGCGATTTTGTGCTATACATCGACTTTAGCTTCTTGTTTTTAACCCTACTTTTTGGTAGAGTGCGCGTACTCTGTAAGAGTTGCAAGCTACGCTTTTAGCGTCTGGTAGGAAGCGTCATTACGAATTACGAACTTGTACTGAGCGAACGCGAGTGCGTCTCCAAGAGTTGTCGTTGGCGCAGCCTCTCGTAGAGAAGTATTACGAATTACGAATTACGAATTACGAATTATTTAAACCCTTGATTTAGGCAGGTAATTTTTCATAACTATCAGCAGTTGTTGTTTCTAATCCCAGAATGGGATACATATCTGGTGTAGATGTTCCGTGCATCGTCAGCAGCAGAGCGTCAATTAAGGCTTTAGCTTTAAGCAGCGTTTCTTGAAACTCCATATCTGGCTCAGAAAGGGCTATAATTCCGCCACCGATACCAATGGAGGTTTGATTGGGAGTCAAAACAGCAGTCCGAATGACAATATTCAAATCGGCTGAACCATTTAAACCCAAAAAACCGATCGCACCTGAATAGATTCCCCGCGCCTCTTGTTCTAGGCGATCGATAATTTGCATGGTGCGGATTTTGGGCGCACCAGTCATCGATCCTCCGGGAAATGCAGCCCGCACGCAATCCACCGCTTGCAAGTCTGAACGTAACCGCCCGCGTATTGTTGTCACCAATTGATGTACTGTTGGGTATGTTTCCACATCCATTAATTTTGGTACGTGGATGCTACCAACTTCACAGACTCGTCCCAAATCATTACGTAAGAGATCGACAATCATTAGATTTTCAGCCCGATCTTTTTCGCTGTTGCGTAGCTTCTCACGGAGGACGAAATCGGCTTCGGGGGTTTCTCCTCGTGGTAGGGTTCCCTTAATAGGCTTAGTTTCTACCCAACCTTGGCGATCGATCTGTAGAAACCGTTCTGGAGATGAGCAAGCGATCGCAATTTCACCAAAGCGCAAAAATGCAGAATAAGGAGCCGGATTGATTTTACGTAATGTGCGATAGAACGTCAATGGGTCAGGAGTTGCATCGGTGTAAAGCTGATTTGTCAGGCAAACTTGATAAGTTTCCCCTTCGTGAATTTCCTTTAGGCATTGCTGAATATCTTGAATATAATTTTGGTAAGTGCGACGCAAACAGAACTTAACTGGTTGACAATTTTCTGGGAGTACAAGAGAAAAAACAGGCTCTAGAGTTTCGAGTTGTTCTTGGATAGTATCAAACCAAGTTTCTACCTCTTCTGTTTGTCCTTTTTTGATTAATTGCAGCAAATAAAGACACTGTTCTTGATGATCGATTGCAATCATGCGATCGGCAAGTAAGAAAATTGCATCAGGTAATAATGAAGAATGCACCAATGACGATCCACACTCGGCTTTAAGTTCATAGCCAAAATAGCCAACAAATCCACAGTTAAAATCAAAAGGTAACTGATCAGATTGACAAAATCGGCAATCGATTTCTCGCTTCAAATACTCAAAAATACTTTCGGTGCGACGAGTCACAGTATTTGACTGTGTGATTATAATTTCTTGCGTTTGGGTATGGTATCGCACCAATAAACTGTTTATCCCACTTCCATCACCCATAAAAGAGAAGCGAGATAGACCGAGTTCTACACGGCTGCTATCTAGCCAAAAAGCGTTTGGTGCATCCCCAAACAGCTGTACAAATATTTGTTCTGTATTTGGGCAAATATCTAACTTGCGCGTATACAATTCAAACTTTTGAGGCTGTTTTTCGCGGGGTTTATTCATAACAGGAGTAACAGATCCATATCCAATCCAAGACTGCTTTTTTGGACTTCTTGATGATTTCTCTGAAAATTTCAGCGTCATATCTCGAAAGTTTGCTAGTAATTGTTGCCCATATTCTGTACAGATAGACTCTGGGTGAAACTGCACACCCCAAAAAGGTAGATGACGATGACGCAATCCCATCACCAATCCTTCTTCAGTCCAAGCAATTTTTTCTAGACATTCAGGTAGTTCATCAGCAACTAATAATGAGTGATAACGCACCACAGAAAACTGATTAGGAATACCTTGAAATAATTCCGAATCATTGTGATAAATCTTACTAAGTCTACCGTGTCGGACTTCTGGTGCATGAATTACTCTTGCACCATGTAGATAGCCAAGTCCTTGATGCCCTAGACAAACTCCCAACAACGGCACATTGACATTCTCAATTATTTGCCGACAGACTCCAAAATCTGCCGATCTTTCAGGACGACCGGGGCCAGGTGAAATCACGATGTTGTCAAATGCAATTTCTTTCAATTCATCCCAGTTAAGGCGATCGTTATAAATTACTAGAGGCAGTTCCCCGTTTACCTCAGCAATCATCTGGTAAAGATTAAAGGTATAAGAGTCATAGTTATCAATAATTAATGTTTGCATACATACTTAATTAACGGCTGTATAGAACATTTTGGCAATTAGAATAGCACTTAGATAATTTATCTGCTACTTTAAATTTTTTGGTTCTATATTTGTTAATAAGTTATGTTGTCACGCACTTTGCATGATTTTGGTTAAGCTTGTCACTACTGCCTGTAAAACATCCTACCATAAGGGATTTCCAAAAAATAAATTATCTAATCTTGTCGGGTGGACAGCATGGGACAAAGCACTCACGTAGAATTCCCTAAGTCTTGAAACAATATGTCTAAGTACAGCTTTACCTAAGTTCGTAGCGAATAGACTCCAACAAACTTTGCGTACCTCTGCGCTTCCCTCAGCGTTCCTTTGCGTTTAAACTCAAACCCTCAATTATTCACGAATTTACCAAAGGTCACATTTATGCAATAATTTCACTCGATTTTGTCCCATTTCTAGACTTTACCTTCTTGTTTTTCACCCTAATTTGTGGTAAATCCTTTTTATCTTTGTAAAAGTAACAGATTTCCACTAAAGTTGGCCATATTTCTAGAGAACCGTGAAATTGGCTAATAACATCATCGATAATTCTAGAAACATTTTGCTGAAAAAAGTCTGGTTCAAATCCATAAAAGACTCTCGATAAATTCTCAGCAAATAATACAAGTGACTGCTTACGTTCTTCATTATTGGTAGAGATTGAAGCTTTGACTACCTGTCTATGGATAGCAGAGATTTTTTCCAGGATTTCTTCAGAATCTTGTAAAGTGACTTCGCCAGAGTAATCAAACTTGATTCCCAAATCATCAAGATGATAAACACTGCTTTTAATCTTCCTTTTCAGCAAGCTACATATTTCTTCATTAAATAGTTCACTAGCTAAAGGATTACGCATATAGTTATTTCTAATATGGTTTTGGACAGCATCAACGTGTGCAGCTGCAATCCCTTCTTGCTGTATCCAAATCCTGTAGATATAATCCTCAAACCTGAGTCGAGTCGGAAAAAATGGTGGTAAACCTAGCTGGTTATCATATCCAGCGACTCCACAATCCATTCTCCAGTTTTTGTTAGTAATAACGGGTCGAAAATTGGTAAGAATATAAAAATCATTTAGGTCATTTGGACTAATTTGATTCTCATCATTGAGATACATGTGAATAAAATCAAGTGTATCGATATCATTGGTTCCTGTGCGAAAAGTTTGGGCTATTTTAACGATCGCATTATTTAATACTCTCCCTGGTTGCAATAAGAGGCTGTTCTCTCGAAAGTAACCCTTAGTTGTGTTCGTTTCTAAATCCATTGCTGTATCAAGAACCAATTCTCCAGCCTCAAAATTTTCTGGTACATGGCTAGCTTTTTGACCTAAAACATCACCAAAAGCTGTGAGTAAGTCAAAAGATTTATGGATGTAGCCGCCTTGTTGGTTGGACTTGATTAATTTTCCTCGACAGATTTCATCACCTGATAAAGATTCTGGGCTAGTTTCAATTAATGCATCTGGACGCATATCGTCATCTGCACTAACCATTAAATGACCAAGGGTATACATCAGGGTGAAGTTGCGATTTCCTCCATAACTAGGTCGGAATAAGTTTTTGACCAGTGATTCTAGCTTGCGATCGCGCAGTCTTTCGTTTAAAAATGTAATAAACTGCTCTTTCTGTTGGGGACCGACATAAAACACGTCATTGACTGTCTTAGTCTGCTCTAAAAGTGGATAATATTTCTCATGGTTGGCAATGCTAGAATCGTCAAAAACGATAATTTTTAAAGCATGACCATTCGCCCAGAAATTCTCATCATATTTTTCGATGGTCTGTGCTACATCTCTCAGTCGGTGAGTCGGAATAACAAATACTGTTTCTTTTTGTTTCATAAAATTTGTTTGGGTTTTTCAAACTTTGTTTAAAGGTTCTCAATCTAACAATCACTGCATCAATCTTGTTACAGATACATCAGGATTATTCAAGTAATTTAAACCGAGATGTCGCTACCAATTCCCAGTTTATTTTTACTATCAGCCAACTGCTTCCACAGTGCTTCTATTTGAGTAAAAGCTATTTCTGGTGATAGTTTCCCAGCAGTTTCTAAATTAGCAATGTAGCTAACTCTTTGAGCAAATTCTTGGAGGTTGGCATTAAATACTAGGTTATTTGGTTGAAATTTACCGTGATAGCGATCGCAAGGATAAAGAAAGCGATTTTTAGCTTCATAATTAGGCTGTACCATTAATTTACTCCTGATAAAAAACCTGATTGGCTATTCGCTGGTTGATTGCAGCGACTTGATATAATCCCATTTGGTAATACTGTTTTACAGAGAGTGACAGAATTATGTCCCTGGATGTCGTTATTTTTTGAAGCTTGGATAAGATTTGCATAACTAAGATTGGCATTTCTCAAATCAGTTCCTTCTATGTTAGATGCTGACAAATTTGCCTTTTGTAAATCAGCATTAGTTAGTAATGTATTCTTCAGGATGGCTCCAGTTAGATCGGCTCCTTGTAGATTTGCCTCCCGAATATCTGCCCACTCCAAATTTGCATAACGGAGATTAGCATTTTGAAGATTAGCTCTCTGAAGATTTGCCGATCGCAACTCAATTCTTTCTAAGTTTGCCCCCGAAAAATTAACTTCCGATAAATTACAACCAAAACATTTTCTGGTTTCTTTAAGCTGTTGAATAAAATGCTCTCGAAGCAAATTATTACTTTGATAAACTAAGGATGGGGTAATAAGAAACGCCATCAGAATCAAAAGTCGGAAAAAGGGATTCATAAATACAAACTCAAGTTTAAAAATGAAGAATTAAAAAATTATCTTCCTATGGCAATTTGGAAGGCTTCGGCAACTGGCCCTAGAACCAAAACAGGAAAAAATGTCAATGCTCCCAGAATTAAAATGGTGGCAGCAGTTACGCTAGTAAATAGTTTGTTATCTGTATTTAGGGTTGCGATTGAGGTGGGTACGGGTTGCTTGCACGACAGGCTATCTGCTAGCAACAACAAAGCAATAATCGGAATAAACCGTCCCATCCAGAGGGTCAATGCTGTTGTCAAGTTCCACCACAAGGCTGTCGGGGCGGGTTGGGTGTCTGCTAAACCTTCAAAACCGGAACCGTTACCCGCAGCTGCGGAGGCATATTCATAAATCACTTGGGTAAAACCATGAAATCCAGGATTGCTCATACCTGCAAGTTGGTCAGGAAAAGCTAAGGTAATAGCACTGGGCAGTAAAATTAATACCGGGTGGATCAGAATAATTACGCTTGCGAGGGTAATTTCTCGTTTCTCGATTTTTCGTCCCAAAAACTCTGGGGTTCGTCCCACAATTAAGCCAGTCAGGAACACTGCCAAAAACATATACACTACCAAAGAAGCGGTTCCAGTACCCATCGCTCCCCAGATTACTTGCAAAAACAGGTTGAGCAAAGCACAAAATCCACCAGATGGCATCAGGGAGTCGAACATTCCGTTAGCAGAACCAGTCATGGTTGCTGTTGTGGTAATGGCAAATAAGGCAGTTTCTGCCCAGCCCAACCGGACTTCTTTACCTTCCAAATTGGGCTGCTGACTACCCAACAGGGCATTGACGGCGGGATTGCCTTGATATTCACCGATCGCAGTCACACCAATTAAGATTACAAAAATGGCGAATACCATCCAAAATAATAGGCGAGTCTGTTTTAAGTTACCGATGAAGATACCGTAGGTGTAAAGTAATGCTGTGGGAATCAGTAACATTGACACCACTTGCAGCAAATTCGTGCCACCATTGGGATTTTCAAAAGGATGAGCCGAGTTGCCACCAAAGAAGGCTCCACCGTTTTCACCCAGCATTTTGATGCTTTCAAAGTGGGCAATGGGGCCACGAGCGATCGCCTGAGTTGCTCCCTCTAAGGTGGTAAGATTTACAGGGACGGCAAGGGTTTCGGGTACACCTCCCAACATCAACAACACCGTACTGACAATAGCCAAGGGTAACAATACTCGCGTCATCGAGCGAGTCAAATCCACATAAAAGTTGCCCAAAGGCCTACCTGTTAAGCCGCGAATGAAAGCAATTCCCACCGCTAATCCAGTCGCAGGTGCAACAAACATCAAGAAACCCAAAGCTGTTATTTGGCTCAGGTAGGACATTGTGGTTTCTGGCAGATAATGTTGCAAATCAGCAGCAACTAAAAAAGAAATGGTGGTGTGTAATGCTGTGTCCGAAGTGGGCATTCCTAAATTGGTGGGGTTCAACGGTAGTAAACTCTGAAACATCAGCAGTAGGAACGCGACAATTGCCATTGCTGTATTGCTGAGTAAAAGAGCGATCGCATAAGCTCTGCCAGTCATGCTCTTTTGTGGTTCAATATCTATCAGGAGATAAATTAAGCGCTCCAATGGGTTCATCACAGGATCGAGCCAAGTTTTGTGCATGAAAAATACTTCAGCTAAGTAGTGTCCTAAGATTGGGACTGACACCACAACTAGGAATAGGGTGAGGAATATTTGCACAAAACCTTGGATCATAATTGGCAAGTATGGGATAAAGCGATCGCTATCAGCATAGCGAGAAACTCACCTATTTAGGGCTGTAGTCAGAGCAATTAAGCGCTTGTTTTGTTAGAGCAGTGGTAGGATGTACTGCACACTTTAAAAAATAGTTATTGTTGAAAAATTGGCATTTTTCACAGTTATGTTGTTCTAAATGTTTGATGTTTACTATTTCGTCTTTATCTTGTGCCGCATTTTCTGGGGGATCTTCTAGTGCCTTGCAGACAGATGAAACCAGAAAAACGACAATTGCCCAAACAAGCATGAAGGAAATGTGAGCCAAAAACACTGCTACGAATGGGATATCTCCGTTATGTGGTTTTGTGTCACTATGGGTTGCCTTCACCAGGTTAGCTTCAATCAGGGTAGACTGATGAACACTTTTTTCGGCGGATACATAAAGTCGGAAAAGCTCCGAAGTATGCATATTAAAAACCTTTAGTTAGTCGAACTCAGATTAAATACAGTTAACGGGGCAGGGGGCATATTTTCTTTCTCTTGTCAGAAGCTCGAACTTCCCTCTACCTTTCTTTGGTCAATGTTCATCTGTCTAATAATATGTTGTGTAATTGAAAGTACTTGATAGTTCTGAATTATCTGAATTAACAGATTGAGTGTCTGTTGGTCGAGCTTCCAATAAGCAACTGTTGAGGGAATAATAAACAGAATGGATTTTTTTCAGAGTAACTTTGAGAGCGGGAATCATGATGGGATTGGTTGCTATTGCTAAAATGTAATCTCCGGCGAAAATACTAGGATTATCTGTTGCGGAAATGACTTGAGTTTCTCTTAAAACTCCGAGAAAAACGCATTGATTCGGTAACTGTATATCAGTTAAATGAATGCCGCAGTAAACGCTATTATCTTCGATGACAACACCAAATAGACTTGGTTCTAAAGCTTTTTTACTTTTCAACACAAAATATTTTTATTTAGCTCTAATAACATTGTCCAATACTTTAGAGAAAATTTGATTTTTCTCGGATATATTTTGAAAGTATATGAATTATATAGAGATATATTTATTGACTAGTTAAAACGGCATATATTTAGAGATATATTTTTGATATATAGCCCTAATTAATCATTCGATCAAAATGCTTTACAACAAGTATGACTCAGGTTTTAAAAAGGCATCGCTCCATACATATACCTGGTGTTAAAAGCTTGTAGAGCAAGGATATCAGCCGTCCATAGGTGTAGTTGTACCAAGCATTGCCTTAAGGATAGCGATCGCTTATCTCAGTAAAAACAATATCGTATCTAACTCAATAGCACTCAGTATTAACATCTAAAAATACATAAATATACAAGTAAGGCAAAGTCAAAAAAAATATAGTTCGAGTAGTGACACTTAAGTTCCTGAAGACTATAGTGATTAAATTAACTCAGCTTGCTCTGTAAGCAGATTCCTGATTGCTGCTTGTAAAGCTTTTAAGGAGTTGATTATATTGAAAATACAGCTTTACAGAATACGTAAAAAATTATACTTAGATTTAAAAATCTCGGCTAATTTTTTTTGTGCCTGAAAGCAGCAATACTGACGGGTTAATTATCTCAATTTTCCAAAACAATTAATTTAGGTAGGTAGAACTTATGGCAACTTTCAAGGGTACTAACGCTAATGATGTCCTCAGCGGCGGTATAAGCGGTGATATCATTTATGGCTACGAGGGCGATGACTTCCTCAGTGGTGGAGCAGGTAACGACACACTAGATGGTGGTACTGGTAACGATACATTGAAAGGTGGAGTGGGTAACGATACTTACATCGTTGATAGCACTGACGATGTTGTTAGTGAAGATAACGGCTCCGGTGGCGATGCGGGTGGTATTGATACAGTTAAGTCTTCTGTTAACTACACCTTGGGTAGCTACATCGAAAACCTGATCCTAACTGGGACGACACCTATTTTTGGCTATGGGAATGAATTAAATAATCTGATTAAAGGCAATATCGCCAACAATACCCTCCTTGGGAAAGATGGTAATGACACCCTCTATGGTTTTGAAGGAGACGATATTCTCATTGGGGAAGTTGGAAATGACAAACTGTATGGTGGTGAGGGTAATGACAGCCTCGCCGGCGGGGAGGGAAATAACAACCTATACGGCGATATGGGTAACGATTACCTCCAAATTGAGGGTTCTGGAAAAAACCTCTTAGATGGTGGTTTGGAAAACGATAAACTCTATCAGTAAACCAAAAAGTTTTTCCCCAAAGAGCGATCGCTAAAATACTGATAGCT
>NZ_JABXKI010000158.1 GCF_017115095.1 Nostoc sp. NMS4
ACAAATAAAGCGAAGGCAAGGAAAAATATTACCTCAGCTTCAGTTCTCCGTTTTGCTCAAGTGGTATCAAAATGGACATCCCCTTCTTTGTCGTATAAAACAGCACGCTGCTGAATAGATTCTTCTGCCACTGCTAGGGGAATATGAATAACACCTGTAGTATCGGGGGGTGTAGTTTCTACAGCTAGTTGCAAAGCATTCAATAATGAACGAGCATCACCGTTAGCAACATTAACTAGATGAGCTAAAGCATCTGCGTCAATTTGTACTGTTAAGTTCCCATAACCGCGTTCAGAATCAGCTAGTGTTTGCTCAACAATTTTGTATAAATCTTTATCAGTTAATTGCTGAAGTTGAAAAATCCGCGAACGGCTGACAAGTGCTTTGTTGACCTCAAAAAAAGGATTTTCGGTGGTAGCACCAACGAGAATAATTGTACCATTCTCTACCCAAGGCAATAATGCATCCTGCTGAGACTTATTAAAACGATGGACTTCATCGACAAAAAGAATAGTTCGTTGATTATGGAACTTACGCTCTTGTTGGGCTATTTCAATTGCCGCTCGAATTTCTTTGACTCCTGAAAGTACGGCATTAATAGCGATGAAGTGAGCGCGGGTGGTGTTGGCAATAACACGGGCTAAAGTAGTTTTGCCAGTCCCTGGTGGACCAGAAAAGATTAAGGAAGACAGTTGATCCAAACTAATAGCACGCCGCAGCAGCCTTCCTTGCCCGATAATATGCTCTTGACCAATAAATTGATCGAGTGTCCGGGGACGCATCCGAGCCGCTAGGGGTGCTGATTCTTCAGTTATTTTTGTAAGATGCTGGTCAAATAAATCCATTATTTAATACGTCTTCATTCACTGCCAACTGTGATTTTTAATAAAAATCAACTACTATCTCATTAATTCTGACAACATCTGCTCAAGAATATCTGACATAATTTCCTCGTCTAGGGAGTGCAGAGTTGGTGGGCCACCAAGAAATTCTTTGATAGTGATCTTCTGTTGTCTAAAGTCCTTGACAAAATCCCGAATATGAGAAACAACCTTAATTTGATTTTCTATCGTTTCTACCATAATAGCCATAGAGTCAATGCCTTTTTTAGCAGCTTTGCGAGAATCAGAAACCATAGTTCCTTCTGGAGTATTTTTTGCTAAACGCAGTTCCCGTTTCAAGTTTTCATATTGAGTGAGAAGAATTTGGTTTTGCTGTTCTATAGTTCGACATTTTCGAGTTAAATCATCTTCGCTATTATGATCAATAGTTTCTCCCACTTGGTGAAGTCGCTCAATTTCTAGAAGTCTTGCCAAATCACCTTCTTGGTAGGCTTGATTAATTGATTTCATAATTTCTGTATTGTATGTCTGTGTCTCGCTGTCTTTTACCTTGTCAGGGTGGAAGATTTCAGCTAACCTCAGAAATGTTTCACGAATTTTTCTTTTATCTTCTGTTCTAGTTACAGACAGAGATTCTACAGATTCTTGTGCTTGCCAATGTTGATAGCGACTTTCAGCAGTTTCCCTGGAAAAATCTGATTCGGGTTCGGAGTTGTCAAACGATTCGTCTAGCTCGGTTGAAAATTGTTTGCTGCTTGGTTTGAGACTAATGATTCCTGTCAACTGGAGTTGAAGGTAAACTGCTTCTATGTTTTTTAGAGTTTGTTTACCAAACTTTCTAGTAGTAAAGATTTCATCAAATAGAGCATGAATATCCTGGTCTAACTCAGCCATTTTTTGAAAACTGGGACTAGCTTGATGAAATATCTCTGTGGCGAAAATTCGCGTCTGTTCAACAAAGTTATTCAGTTCTGTCCGTTTTCTCTTAATCTGCTTGAGTAGTGATTGGTGTGATTTTTCTAGAAACTGTAAGCGGATATGTAGTTGAGAGAGAGCCAGTGGAGTTGTAACAGTCGAGTGGGATGAAGGTGGGGTTTTTCGAGGCATAGAAGATTTAAGATTATCAAGGGAAAAAAACTCTAACGACAATTGACACCTCAATGATGATACACGAATGTCTACTGAGATTAATTTCCTGGAGATAGTTGTGCTTGTAACTGCTGTACTTGTTCTACACTTAAACCCGTGATTTGTGCAATTTCCGGCACAATCATTCCTCTTTGTAGTAAGTTCAATGCAATCTCTTCTCTTGTCTTTTGGGCAGCTTTTTGTTCCCAACTAGTAACAATTTCCATGATTTCCTCCCGCTCAGTTAATCCCATTGTATCGATAGCCGCTTGAAAAACTTGCTCTTCGGTCGTATCTAACCGCAAATACGTATCTACAAACCCTGAAATCAATTGCATCCGCGCTGGGTCTAATTTTAACGTCGCCAACAGCCGCAAACATTCTGCCTTAACCTGTGGACGTTCCTCTGTTGGAATATTCATCTTTGACATCAATGCTGCTGCGACCGGATTTGGCTGTGTGAGAAAATCTCGCCAACTTAAACGATTCAACTGAATTGCTGCAAACTGAAATTCCACCACCTTGAAGTCGCCAAATATGACTCGATAATTTTGAGGTTCGGCGCGTTTGGGTTCGTCAAACGAAAAAACTACAACTGGGTAAATGGGTAAATCATACTTTTCATGTAGACGTGCAAAATACTTAAACATCCGCTTTGCAAATGCTGTTTCAGTATAAGACTGGTTTTCAACGTGAATGAAAAAACAAGTATCTTGCTGCTCGAAGCGGCATTGAGCCAGTAAATCAATTTCCTTCTTTTCCCCAGAGGTAACATCAGTAAACACTTCTTGGGGTAAAAACTGGATGGGATCGCGGTCTATTTGGCTGACTACTTGAGGTAGAAATAAATCAAGAAACTCAATAAAAAACGTAGAGAGTAATTCCTTGAAAAGACGATCGTGGTCAATCATGCTTTTTGTCTTCCCCTCGGATTATAATAATGATTATATAGAAATAGGCATGATTTTCGGCTATTAATTGAATATACTTATGGCAATTGATGCCGAATACCAGATGTTAATCATGAAAATTTATTAACTGTAGTAAAAACTATGAAAATTTCCGAAATATCGACAGAAACTCTGGAAAAAATCAAGTCAGTTAGGTGGGATAGAATTATTGAGAAACATGAAGGACCAGAAAGTTGGTCATCGGTTTTCAGATATGAAGAACCAGAATTTTTGTCAGTGGAAGAATGCTCAATATTATTACCTGTAGATAAATCACATCATCCTAATATTACTATAATACGTTGTATCTGGAGCGCGGATAAGAATTCTGTAACAGTTTTTTTATCAGATACTACCTATGAAGATGATCCATTCTTTTCGGGATTTATGGCAGTATGCGATCGCCTGAAGAATGAAGAATTTTTCTTAGCAATCTTGTACCATGAATGGTTTATTATTGAAAGAGCCGCAGTTTTTGAATAAAGATATCCATTCCATAGAGCATGGTAGTATTTTGGGGTGTAAATCGAGGCATTTAAAATGGCAATAGAAGTGTTTCCATCATCATTTTATTGCGACTATGGACAGAAATCATATTTCTTTGAGAATACTGTAGAACTGACCAGCGCTGTCCAAACCTTGCTGCAATTTCAGCTTTAGCCCCTTCCAACCAAGGGTTGCAGGACTTTCAATCTGATTTAACAAAATTCGGTGGGTTTAAGTCCCCGGCAACAATCGCGCCGCAAGTTTTGGGTCGGGGTCTAAATCCCCGTCACAAAACTTACTTGCGACTTGCGACTTGGTTTAATGTTTGGGGAATGCCCTGTAATGTTGTGTCAGTTACTTGTGTTGGGAATTCTATATTATTAATGACTGACACCGACTCACTAAGAAACAGTTCGTCCCGATTTAACCACTGCCCGAAAATTGAATCACGCTGATCATCAGTGGCAACAAATTGATAAACACACTCCCGATTTTCACGCTTACCCTTTGCTATCGCATCTATAAGTTGCGGGAAAATGAGAAGTTGGAAGATGCCATACCCATCTGTTCTTTTATGACCACTTCATAAGCCATCCTCAGTTGGTAGCCAATTTTCTGATAGTTATGGATAAATCACGAATTAAGACCTGCGATGAATGTAGTAGCTTGTATTACCAAGAAACCTCAAAAATGAGTTCCTTGTGTCCACAATGCTCTCATGTACTATATGGTTACGAATTATGCACACATGAATTCATAAATGGCAGATGTGTAAAATGTTATTGGGATGGTTCAGTATCAGATTATTTGCAAAGACTGTTACAGAATAATGACCCAGGTTCCGTTCTATAGAGTGTGGTAGCATTTGGTGGGGTTTATCCTGGTGTGTAAGATGGCAGTAGAACTGTTTCCGTCATCCTTTCGTTGCGACTGTGGACATCAATCTTTTGCCCTTCCACGCCTGAACAGCCTCATCTAATGTTTGGGGAATATCGTGTGTGTCAGTAACTGGTGTAGTTAACTCTATATTATTGCTGCCTTCATCTCAATTTGAGTATTCTTTGAGACGCGGTAACAATCCGAAGAAACTCAGAAGCACAACTGTAGTTGCTGCGATCGCCATTTTAATCTCAAAACCATCTAGATTGCTGAAACCTTGGTGAATTGAGCGATCAAAAACTGCTTGGTTGATATCAAATGTCTTTCCATTAGCTGTTTTGAACTCTTCAAGCAGCCAGTTGGACTGTCCAGACTTATTTCCGACGCATAGAGCGATCGCCTCTTGATGCTTGCCACTGCGCTCTAACTGGCGAATTTGTTGGTCAATGGCAAGGTATTTACCCAAACTTACGAGACTGGCAAGGGTGGCTTCTTTTTCACCTGGGAAGGTGATATTATTCAGTTCATCAGCGATGTAACCTTTAAAACCATCTATCTTTTTACCCTGAGAATTATAGGCAGATGCTATGGTTTCAGCAGTTTGGCCTTGAGGAATTTGGGCAATTTGAGCTATATTGCTGAAAAAAGCTCGTTCGTAGTTCGTAGCAAAAGCTGGGTCAAGTAAATAGCGGCTTTCAGCAGCATTAGCGATGTAGGCATTAGCACGAGCTTGTCGCAAGGCGTGCATAGAACTAAACGCATCTTCTTTAGCCGTCCTAAGATTTTCCGCAGAGGCTAGCAACGTTGCTGTGGTATAAGTTAATAAAGCCAAGGCGATCGCTGTGGCAACCAACAGCATAGGATTGAGGGTGCGGCGCATCCTTTGACTCAGAAATATCTGAATCCCTACTAACACAATTATCAGTGCTGCACCAGAAATAAAAATTAACGTTAAAGAATTAGTAGCAGCAACCTTTTGTTCGGTATAAGTTTCTTCTAAAACTTGTATATTTACTTTATCTAACTCGTCGGCTGCTGGCAGTAAGGTTTTATCCATAAGTTCCGCAGCTGCACGGTAAGCAACCAGCATCGCGTTAGTATCATCGCGTGCGTGAAAATCCCGTGCTTGCTGAATTTGGGCTATATAGTTACCTAAGCCGAGTTGCATCGTCTGAATGGGTTTTCGCTCTTTATCTGCGTAGGTGATATTCTCAGCAGCAGCAACTAATCTTTCAGCAGCTTTTTGGTATCGCTCTTCGTAACCTTTGACTGCATCTTGGTTTTGTCCTGCTGGTACTAAAAGTTCATTAGCGACATTGGCATCCATACCGGCAAATGCATCCTTGAGGCGTTGAGCAGTGACGATGCTGGGTGTGGAATCTTCACCAACGGTTTTGATCGCGTGTCTTTGCCCTTGAACTGCGCTAATAATCGCAATCAGTAATAGTAAACTGGTTGCTCCAGTTAAGTATAATCCTACCTTGAGTCGTTCTGGAGTCGTGAATTTATAATTTGTCTTACTTAAAAGAGCGATGATTTTACTCATATATTTTATTTGCAGGTTTATCCTAATTTCCGAACAGCTTTCACCGCGATCCGAGTCCAATGTCCAAGGGTAAATTCGTCTCCATCCTGAAGTTTTATGTCTACCATCGGCTTCAATTCCACAGCTTTTAATTGTGTACCATTAGCAGAACCAATATCACGAAGAGTCAATGTATTGTCTGTCTCTAGCGTCAGCAAAGCATGGCGGTGTGAGACAGCATCATCAAAATCTAAAGCAATTTCTGGGTGAATTGCTCTAACTTCGCTATTGCGACCAATTAAGTTAATTGCCTTATCGAGGTGAAATGTAATCGGTGGTTGTATAGGTGGTTCTGGACTTTCGGGATGGCGTAAAGATGGGTCAATATAGACAACTACATCCCAACCCATAACTAACAATTGAGAATCTATTAATCCAGACCAAGAACTATTAGTATTTGTCTGTCGCATTGTTCCCATTTCTTCTTCTTGGGTGCGTTTGGCAATGGGTACTTCACCATGCGCCCCAGTAACGAAGTTGTAACCACAAATTTCACAAAAATTGCCAGTGTTTGATTCATGGGCGGTGCTACAATCTGGGCAAAATTCTGTAGCTTTGGTTGGCGTTACTGTTGAGTCAATTGTTTTTTGGACGATTGGAAGTTCAGGTACACCGAGAATCTTAGTACCGCACTCTGAACAAAAATCTAATTCAGTTGATTCATGTCCTTTAGGACATTTATAGGTTGACATAGTTACTGAAGTAATTTTTTAAATCGGTATAAGTCGTTTGTATTTACCAATAACAACTAATTGGGAGATTTAGGAATTCGAGTAGTTTTTGTAGAACGTGTTTCTAATGCCATTGCATCTTCTTTGGCTACTTCTCGCTTTAACCGGACTGTCCCTGTTGGTGCATCCTCTATCTCAACTACGGTTTTCAGTAGTTTGGCTGTGGCTTCATTCCCTGATTCATGGGCTAGTTTTACTGCCTTGCCTAATTTGGCAGTAGCAAGCTCAATATCATTTCTAGCACGAGCTTCCAATCCTTCTTGAATTGACTGAGCTAGTTCTGCTTGTCCCGTATAGTGGGCAACTCGCCGATCGATTTTGGTAGATTTGGCTTCGTCATCAGTCCAGGTTGCCAAAATGCGTGCTTCTGCAACTTTAGTTTCTGTGCCGTTGAGGGTGTATACTAAACTGGCTCGACCTGCTAACATTTCATCGCCGATATTACCTGGATTGACTTCAATACAGAAGTGGTAATCACGAGACTCGTTACTTCCCCAAGCTCCAGTGGGGTAATCAACCATCTGAGGCTTGACAGGTTTATGGCGGTGGGTAAGGTCAACAATATCGGGACTAACTTGTTTACAAAACAAGACTTTGGCTCCTTGTGGTGTCCATAAACGTAAAGCGACATCGCTAACATTTTTACTCATGGCTTTTTCCAAAATGGCACGAAAGTCACTTTCAATCATTGCGGCGTTAGGAATAATATCGGTTGTCCCTAAAAGTTTGCCGGCAATTTCTTGAAGTTGAGCAACTCGCCAATCAGTTCCGACACCACGACAGTCGCACTGAAATACACCTTCACATTCAAGTAAAACTTTCTTCAAGGATTTCTCATCAGAGTCATCATTTTGCCCATCGGTGAGTAGTAGTGCTTGACGAACTGCACTAGGCATCTTTTTGAATTGGGTTAAGGCTTGAGTTAACCAAGTGGACATGAGAGTACCACCATTAGCTAAAGTACTCTTAATAGCTGCGATCGCTTCTTGCTTTTTTTCTGTCGTGGCTGGAGAAACAGGAAAAACTACATTAGCTTTACCAGCACCGGTGACGATGAAGAAATGGGCATCCTCTGGGAGCAATTTCACAATTTTGGTCATTGCATCTTTGGCTGCATGTATCTTGTCACCTCCCATTGAGCCTGATGTGTCGCAGATGATGCCAAAAAGTCTGCCATTGTGTCCAGTTGCGATCGCACTATCGCCTTTTTCGACGGTAATGGTCATAATGGCATCAACTTCTCTGGCTCCTTGGGGTAGATATTGGTTTTGAAAAACTTCGGCTTTAAATTGATGAGACATAGTTTTTGTTTGTTTGAATAGGTTTTTTTAACGTAGACGCTTCGGCTTCCCGCAGGGTACCGCAGAGACGCAGAGGACACAGAGAGAAGGAAGAGAATGAGTATGAGAGTTTAATTCATAAACAGAGGACAGCAACAGTAATATTGTCATGTCCACCACAATTACGGGCAAATTCTACAAGGGTGCGAGATATGCCGATCGCATCTCCATCGGGCGATCGCTGCACTAGGTTAGCTAAATGTGCTGCATCTAAGGTATAGTTCCACAATCCATCACTGCACAAAATCAAATATCCAGAACCAGGAATAGTAAATTTCACAATTGAGGGAACAGCATCCTCAACGGCATCTGCTCCCAGCCAGCGCGTAATTGCATGAGATTTGGGAGATAGTCTAGCTTCTGCTTCGCTGATTTTTCCGGCTGCGACTACTTCAGTTAACCAGGAATCATCCTGAGTCAATTGTTGGTAATTGCGAGCAGAAATCCAGTAAGCGCGACTATCACCTAACCAGCCAATAGTAGCGATACCTTCTTGAACAATTGCAGCCACAATAGTTGTAGATGGTGGTTCCAAATCTCCACTATTTCTATAAGAAATATTACATACATTAGCTAAAGCAGTAGCAAAAGCTGATTTAATTGCCGAAGCGGAATTTTCCCCTGTTTCCCACGCATTCGCTAGAGCCAGACAAGTACTTTCAGCAGCAGTTTTAGCAGCTAAATCAGGTTTTTCGGAACTAGAAACTCCATCACAAACTACGAGAATATTTGGCTGACTGCCATTGAGTTGTTGTAAAGCGAGGAAATCTTCATTGCGGCTGTGTTTGAGTCCGCGATCGCTAACTCCGGCTAGCTGTGAATTAATTATTATTTCTAACCAATCATGCACTGGTGGTTCTTGGCGAAATCCACATTGACAACAGTAGCCTTCAGAATCGATTCCTGCACCACATTTTTCACATTTATCGATCGCAGTTGGCGGTTTACTAGCCGTTAAGGGTGTACCGCATTCTTCACAAAATTTATCATCAGCTAAAATGGATGCACCACATATACACTGCATAATTTGCCCTCATTAGTGGTCTGTCAAATACAGATGAATAAAGGAACGAACCGCATTCGCGTTAGCGTCTCCCCTTGGGAGAAGGACGCGAAGGAAGAAGGAAAGAAGAAAAATTTAATTACGAATTACGAATTACGAACTTGTGCCGAGCGAAGTCGAGGTATTACGAATTATTTAAATTAGGGTTCTGGGACGTACCCGATTAGCTTCATCAACTAAAGAGATTTTTTCGTCTTTAGTTGCGAGGTGCGCCATGTCGCGTAAGGCTTTTTCCAATCCCTTTCTCAGATGCACTTCTTGTAAAGGCTGTCCCAAAATTGTTAAATCAGCAGCAGCTTGGAGTTGGCGCGAGGTGATTAAATTGAGAGCAGTTTCTAATACTTGTTTAGTCAGGCGATAGCGATCGCTACCTTCTAAAGTCAGTGCTTCAATGGCCACAGAAGCGGCTTTCAGTTCTTGAGTACCTGGAGCCGAGCGATCGCCATTGATTAAAGTCCGGGCAATTTCGACTCGCGCTCGTGTATATAAATTAGAAGTTTGCGGAATATTTTCCAAAGCTGCTACAGCACCGTTGCGATTCCCAGTGGCACAAAAGCAACGTGCTAACCCAAAAGCTGCTGATACATAACTCGGATCGGTGCGGGACACTAAATTATACATCTTAATTGCTAATTGGTAATTTTCGGCAAGTTCTGCGGCTAACCCCAACGCCAGTTTCGGAGCTAATTCTCCTGGTAAATCAAAATAAACTTGGTCAAATGCTTTCTGCGCCTCTGTGGGTTTATTTTGCGCCATCAGCGATCGCCCACGATACCAAAAGCTCCGCCAATCCCAAGGATCTTTGGCTACGACTTGGGCTATAGCTTGTTCTGCTTCTTCGTAATCATTGGTATCAATTAAGGCATTTGCCAAGCGCAACAAGGCTTCACTTGATTTCGGGAATTGTTTGACAACAACATCTAAACCGACGGCTCGCTGGACTGGATCGGCGATCGCGCTGGCATTTAGGACTGCATTAAAGCCCGGATCGGTAGCATCCAATATTGGTATCGGTAATTGCTGATATTCTGGCTTAATTGGTTCAAAACTTCCACTGTGGGTAATAGCTAACATATCGCCGCCAAACAGGTTACTGGTGGCGGGACGGGGAATATTGGTAGAAATGGCGACAACTTCCCGCAGTACACCCAATAACTGATCTGCCATTTCATCGGCTGACTGAAATCGATCATCAGGATTTTCGGCGGTGGCTTTAATCAGAAAGCGATACAGTGATTCTTGTTGGGCAAATAAAGGTTCTTCTTGGGGGCTGGGAAGTGTGTATAAATGTTCCTTACTAAAACCTTTAATCTCGGTGAGCAACACCGCCAAAGTTCTGCCAATGGTAAATAAATCGGAAACGATTGTGGGTCCTTCGCCGGCTTCGGGAGCGCTATAGCCGACTGTACCGTAAATATCACCATCGGGATCATCAACGCGACGGACACCACCCAAGTCGATTAATTTCACGTCGTTGTCTTCGATCATGATGTTATCTGGCTTGAAGTCGCAGTATACCAACCCCAAGGAATGTAAATAGGCAAAAGCTCCCAAGATACGGTGAATATATGCGATCGCTTCTGCGACGGGTAACGCCCCACGAGTTTTGCGGATTTCTTTCAGGGTTTTACCGCCCACATACTCCATGATGATAAAACCCTCAGTACCCTGGTTGACGAAATTATAAATTCCCACGATATTAGAGTGTTTTACTACTGCTAGGAATTGTCTTTCTGCCACGGCGACGGCTGCGCTAGATGCGTCTTCGCTGTTGAGCAATCCTTTCAGTACTACATAGCGAGATAAAGTTTTATCAAAGCCTAAATAAATCCATCCTAAACCACCATAGGCGATCGCTCCTTTAACTTCGTATTGCCCGATAACTACATCACCAGGCTTCAGAGTCGGAATAAAAGAATACTTCTGCCCACACTTGCTGCAAAATCCGTTTTCTCGTCGCAAAGAATGATTGCAACTACTACAAAAGCGTTTATTCTCTGGCACCATTGGGTTAAGAAGAATCGCTTTTTCTGGTTCCGTTGAGGGTAGTTCTGGTACAGAAGTTAATCCCGCTCCTAGTTGTCTGCGGCTACTACGGGCAGAAGTGCTACTGGTACGCCGCGAACCCTTGGAACGATTGGTTAATGGAGACGAGCCTGTGGCTGTGGTAATTGGTGAACTTCTGAGTGTTTGTGACGCATTTTGTTTCTGGCTGACATCAAGAGATTTTAATGCTGCTAACCCACAGACATTACAGTAGTCATCTTCAATAGTGCCAGTACATCCATTCCGCACACAGCGAAGACTGTTCATTGAAGTCTCCTCAATCTATAGTCATAAATCATTGTCTATTCTTCTCCCGATCTTTTTCACCAGATATCTGCTTTATTGCAATACGGTTCAGTTAAGGAGAATTGTAGGTTGGGTTGAGGAACGAAACCCAACATTTTCGGTGGTTTGTTGGGTTTCACTTCGTTCAACCCAACCTACACAGTTTATGGTTTTTGACGCTAACTGAACCGTATTGTGCTTTATTGTTCCCTTAAAATTGGCTGTTTAAACGTTTTTCATATTGGGAAACTAATTCCGATGCCTTGTCTAATGGAGTTGGGCGCATATAGAGGAGTTGTGTTGCTTTTTGGGCTAAATCAACCAAGGTAATATCTTCAATCAATCCCCGCGCTAAGGCTTTCGCTTTGAGGGCATCCAGTCGTCCCCGTAACTCCCGACGAGTTTGTAATAAAGTACTATTAGCTGTGTATGTCTGTTGCTCTACAGTTATGTATTCTTTAGCTTTGGCTATCCAATTATCTAAACCGAGCATAACTGGACTAACTAAACCCTCCTCTAGCTTGTTTTGTAAGCGGGTGAGCCATTGGCTAAGGGCATCTATCTGCTCTTGGGGTAATGGAGTGTGCTGTGTTAGATACAAAACTTTTTCTTGGCTTTCCGTAAAAGTAGTAATAGATTGTGAGTGAAGTCTAATTAATTGTGCTAATAAATTGTGAGCGATCGCTAGTTTCTCTTGTATCTGAGCCTGTTGTTTCTGGGCTTGCTCTAAGAATAATTTAACTTGTGCCAACAAAGGTTTGATTTGCTGATCTATCTCTTTGCTCACTCCTAAAGGATCTTGCTCAATCCTTTCTCGTAGAGAAGCGATCGCCTCATGAGCTTCTACCAGTTCCCGACAAGAGGCTGGATTGAGTGATGCGGCTAAGTTCTGCCCTAAGATAATTTGCGATTCTGCATCTTGGAGTATAAATTCTAGATTTGTCCAAGCGGCATCAACCGCTAGAACTGCATCTCTGGCCACAGAAAAAGCCTGAGTCATTACTTCTAATAATTGTGCAGGAGCGATCGCGTTTGCTTGTTGGGTAACAGTCAGCAATTCTCTCTGTGCTAATGGCCTTTGCACAACAGACAGATGAATCGAAGTGCCTGTTAATAGTTGTTTAATTTCATCAATTTTTTCCTCTGTTCCCAAAAATCGTGGTAGTTGCTGCCGCAATCTACTGGCTCGATCTATTGTTTGCACCAATAGGTCAAAGTACTGAAATAAATCGTTCATTGCCTCCAACGCCGGAGTCACTTTTTGAGCAGTAATGCCTGTCAAATGAACTTTCGGAAAACCAGGACTCCCACAAAGGCGTTGATATACTGGGAGTTCTTGTAGATCAAACAGGTTTTGGCTAACTACTTTAATTTTATTTTTCCAGTCAGCTAAGAGTTGATCAACAATTTTGGTTGTCATAACGAGTACTGCTGTATAAAAGGCTTACTGGCAACATTGCCCTCGATTCTATCTTTATTATTGTTAATGGACAGGGCATCATATCAGAATTCGTGATTGCATAGCGCTTTCATGAAGGCAGGTTTGTTCCTCTGACTCATTCTTAGAGTGGATATTTGCAATAAATCAAGCCATCCATTCAGTCCAATGTGGCGCATCTGCCACCAATTGAGCAAACTTATCAGGGTCAAGATCCTCAAACTCCAGCATCACCAAAGCTCAAGAGGACGAAAAGATTCGTAATTCTATTGGGGTGGCTGATGGTGAGCCTTACTGGAACGCATACCTGGGGGAGTGGCAGGTTTGGGTTAACTTTGGAAGTGGCTGTAGGTCTGTGGTGTGCGATTGGTTGGTGGCGGTGTAGGGCAAATCATGTATCCGCAGCTTTCATAAATCTCAATATCTCAAGTAACTAGCCCATTTGCCGAGCCATTAACTGGGCAAATAGACCTTCAACAGTAGCTAGTTCGTCAAAAGTTCCCTGTTGGACAACTCTACCTGCTTGGAGTACATAGATGCGGTGAGCGTTACGGATGGTACTAAGTCGATGTGCGATCGCTATTCTGGTAACTTGTAATTTATTTAAGCTTTCACTCACAATGGCTTGAGTTTTATTATCAAGGGCACTGGTGGCTTCATCAAAAAATAAAATCCGGGGTTTTAATGCCAAAGCACGAGCAATCAACAATCTTTGGCGTTGTCCTCCAGAAAGATTACTACCCCCTTCGCTCACCACAGTATGCATTTGCATGGGCATGGTGGTGATATCATCAGCAAATCCAGACATCCGCGCTGCTTCCCAAGCTTCATCTAAGGTCATCTGTGCGCCACCTGCGATATTCTCAAAAATGGAAGCGGAATTTAGTTGGCCATTTTGTAAAACTACGCCCAATTGTCGGCGCACTGCATCCACATCTAACCCAGATAAATCTTGACCATCGTAGTAAACACTACCTGCTTGGGGAGTTTCAAATCCCAGTAGTAATCGCAGTAACGTCGATTTACCACTACCAGAACCGCCTACCAGAGCAATAAATTCTCCTGGTTCGGCAGAGATACTCACGTCATCTAATGTTAGTGCGCCATCACTGCGATAGCAAAAGGTAACATGGTCTACAGTAATTTTCCCTATGAGCTTACCAGGATCGGCTTTGCACATATCCACCTCTGGGATAGTTGCCAAAATTGGCTGTGTGCGCTGCCATTGGGGGATGACTTGCAAAATTTCTGTAATTGTATTGCTCAGATTTGTGGTGCCTCTGGTAAAGTTACCAAAAGCTGTGTTAAAAGCCAGGAAGGTGCCAAGAGATAATTCAACTGTTCCTGAAGTTTGCGGAGCTTCCAGCAGTTTAATCGTAAACCAAAAAAGTACTCCAGAAGTCAGTATGGGCATGACTGTATTGAACAGGACAACGGCATCTTCTATGCGTTGCGTACTCAGTTCCAGCTTAATTTGGCGAGTGTAGTTTTTACTCCAAGCAGCAAAGGCGCGTTCTTGGGCACCAGCAATATGTAGTTTAGAAATGCCATTGATTAGCTGTACTGTCTGCCCAAAAATATTACCCTGGACTTCCAGTAGCGGACGCACCTTGGCTAACAGCAGTATACCAGAGAGGGTGGTGAAAGCGATCGCAACTACTGCAACTCCAACGGCGATAAAAGCTAATTTGTAGTTGTAATAAAATAACTGTGCCAAATAAAACAGTGCAAACGAACTCGTAATTAGATTAATCAGACTTGTTCCACTGAGTTTGCGGCGAATTGTACTCACCGATGTGATGCGGGATAGTAGATCCCCGGTTGTGTATTGTCGGAAAAAAGACACTGGTAAGTTGAGCAACCGATCCCATACCCCCGCTTGGGTGGAAGCATCGCCAGTCGATTCCATCCGCAACAGAGCAAAACCCTGTGCTAACTGAAATAAAGCTGTACCCAAAGCTGCAACCAGCAAACCTAAGCCGATTTGCAGTAATAAACCGCGATCGCTATCGGGAATTGCATTATCTATAATAATTGATGTGGCATAAGGTGTAATCATCCCCAGCAACGTTACCGCAATGCCACTAAATACAATTGCCAACAGGCCTTGATTCTGTCCTTGGAGTGTGAACTTGAATATATCAATAGCTTTGAGTGCTTTATCGGGCAAAGAACGATAAAACATATAAGCAACAGGAGCCAATGTTGCAGCTATCTGTTCATCTACTTTGACACGGGTACGTTCAACCGGGTCAAAAATTTCATAACGAGTTGGAGAAATCGGTAGTAGGGCGACTGGGCGGTTATCTTGGGTATAGGCAATTAAAGCGCCAGAATCCTTTTCCCACCAATTATCTCGCAATAGCACCCGCCGCATCCGAATCCGGGAAGCCCGAACAATTGCTTCTAAAGGTTCCTTGAGCCGCTTCAGGTTTTCCGAACGAGACGGGGGACGAATTTTGATCCCCATCGCTCTACCTACAGCACCAGCCGCCACCAGCAAAGGTGTACCTTCTAAAAAAAAGTCGCTATCTTGGGAATTTAGCGTTGATGCTAGTTCGCCTAAAGCCTCCATTGTGACTTGACGATTTAGGCGTTGGCGATCGCGCAACCGGATTATTTCTGTTTGTGCTTCTTGCTCATCTATAATATTGATGCATTGCAAGAGTTGAGTATGGAAGTGAGATAACCCAGCCAGCAGTGTATCTGGATTTGAGAATTCGCTGGTAGTGTGAGTTGTCAATTGAACTCCTTCCACAGCTGACAACCACATTTTATCAGTCAGGGGAAAAGTCGCAGTGGTTGGTGTTAAGGTGATTTCCTCAAACCCCAGAAAGCGGACATTTCCTTGGTGAAGTTGTACCCAACAGATGACACCCGCTTCTGGCTGGAAAGTCTGAGCATTATTTAAGGAAAATCGTACTTCTTCCTTAGCCTTCACCTGAATTTTCGGCATAGTAACTTGGGAGAATACACCAGCGAGTTGTAAAAGCCAAGTTTCTATCCAAGTTAAAACTTTTGTATCTGCATTGGCTACTAACTCCCGCAAACATTCTTGATGTACTTGGAGTAATTCAGTTTCGCCAATGGGAACTGCTAAAATCTGATGTTGTTGATTAGCAGTTCCAAAAAGTGCTTCACCTTGATTAATACTGCATAGATAACGGCGCGTTCCTTCGATAACACCATCTTTGAGTGTGACAGCAAACAAAGCCATAGAGCCAGACTGAACTACCCAAACTCTAGAAGGGTCATTCAGTAGAATTGGTTCATTGCCATTAATTATGTAAACCTGACCGTGTATTAGCATTTGGGAATGGGGAGAAATCAATTAAAACTACAGGGGGGTATTATGGTGGTTCTCGAATGGATGCAACACACTTTGACCTCTCTCCAAACCTCTCTCCTAAAAGCAGAGAGGCTTTGAATCTTACTCCCCTTCCCTACAAGGGAAGGGGCTGGGGGTTAGGTCTGTATTCGACTCAACCGAGAACCGCTATATTATGTGCATCTTCATACAGAATTGGTATAAGCCTAAACATTGAACCTTTAAGCCTAAACATTAAACCTTTAAGCCTAAACATTGAACCTTTAAGCCTAAACATTGAACCTTTAAGCCTAAACATTAAACCTTTAAGCCTAAACATTGAACCTTTAAGCCTAAACATTGAACCTTTAAGCCTAAACATTGAACCTTTAAGCCTAAAACTTTAAGTTCTAACTCTCTTCCTCCTTTCTCATGCTTCCACCGCTTACCCTTCAGTGCGAATTAACCGCGAATATACGCCGTCTATTTGCCATAAATCCCTGTGAGTGCCTTGTTGTACAACCTTTCCGCGTTCTAGAACAATAATTTGATCGCAATCGCGGATAGTGCTTAACCGGTGAGCGACAATTATGCAGGTGCATCCGCGACGACGGAGATTTTGGTCAATGATTTGTTCTGTTTCTGCATCGAGGGCGCTGGTGGCTTCATCCATTACAAGTATTGAAGGATTATTCACCAAAGCGCGAGCGATTTCTAAGCGTTGTCGCTGACCGCCACTTAAATTAGCAGCACCTTCTATGAGTTCAGCATCCAATCCTCCAGACATAGAGAAAATTACATCAGCGATCGCGGCATCTTGACATGCCCGTATTAGGTTTTTATCTGGTACAGTAGTATCCCAGAGGGTCAAATTATCTCGAACCGTACCGCCAAACAGCAAAATTTCCTGCTCCACCATTGCCACAGAGTTAGTAAGCAGTTGTTGGGAAATCTGATTTCTCGGTTTACCATCAAAGCAAACTTCCCCCGCCCAAGATTCATAAAGTCCGCTCACAACTTTAGCAATAGTAGACTTCCCCGAACCGCTTCCACCGACCAAAGCTACTCGCTGTCCCGGCTTAATTGTCATACTAAAGTTTTCAATTAATGGTGCTTCCAGACGGCTATAACCAAAAGTGATATTCCGCAACTCCACATAACCCTGTAATTTGGGAAGAAGATAGGGGGATGAGGGGGATGAGGAAGAATTTACTTCCCCTGCTCCCCCTGCCTCCCCTGCCTCCCCAATGGGATTATCCAGTACATCATCCAGCCGAATCAAATTCCCTTCCAATTCTTGGAGAGTAGTACCAAAGTTGACGAGATTGTTAACAGGTTGCTGGAAACCTAACATTAAACCTTGAAAAGCAATGAGCATTCCAATGCTGAGATGTCCATCCATTACCCGTAAACTACCAACTACCAACAAAAACATCGAAGAAAGAGCGGATAAAAGTGTGGGTAATACAGAGAATGTCTGGTTTGTGACTCCTAATTCCTGCTGAGAATTGAGAGCTTTGGTATAATAACCTGACCACCGGGAAAAGAAATCTGACTCCAACCCGGATGCTTTAAGTGTTTCAATACTTTGAAGTGCAGCAATGGATAACCCAGCCGCCTTACCATATTCTTGGATTAATCTTTGATTAGCATCTACCCGTTGTCGAGAAATCCACTGCAAAGTTAAGACGTTCACACCAGCAAAGCCGACCACCATCAAAGTCAGCACCCAGTCATACTGCACCATGACTAAGGCATAAAAAACCACCATCAAAGTATCAATAATTGTAGTTGCCAACTTTCCTGCGAGAACATCAGCAACTTGGTCGTTGAGAGTAGTCCGGTTACTGATTTCTCCAGCAAAACGTTGAGCATAAAAACTAACTGGTAGCCGCAGGATATGCCAGAGGAAGCGGCTGGACATGCCTACACCCAGTTTGATTTTTAAACGGCGCAGATAGCGCAACCGTAATAATGTTAGCGATCCTTGGAGTATAGCAGCGATCGCCATGCCCACAAGCAAAGGACGCAGCCATAATTGCCGCCCCTGCACCAAAATGTCATCTACAAACACCTGGCTGAACACAGGTACTACTAACCCAACCACCGTTAAGAAAAATCCTGCAACCATAGAGTAAACTAAAGCATCTCCAGCCCCCTGTAGCCGTGACCACAGAGATAAAATCATACTGGGTTTGCGACCACCTTTAGTAAACTCCGCCCCTGGTTCAATCACCAGCACAACTCCCGTATACCCCTCGTCAAATTCCTGTAAAGAAACATGACGCGGCCCCATACCGGGGTCATTGAGATAAACTCGCTCATTGCGAAATCCCTCTACCACAACGAAGTGGTTGAAGTTCCAAAAAACAATATAGGGAGGACGCAGTTCTTGCAGTTGCTTGAGTTCTTTTTTAAACCCTTTAGCTTCAAGTCCATAACTTCTAGCAGCTTTGAGCATATTAGATGCCTTGCTGCCATCGCGGGAAACTCCGCAATCTCGGCGCAGTTGTGGCAGTGGTACAATGCGATCGTAGTAACCCAAAATAATTCCCAAAGCCGCAGCACCACATTCCACAGCTTCCATTTGCAAAAGTGTAGGTGTTTTTACCCGAATGCTTCGGCGTGGCAATAATTTTTGCAAGTACTGCCAAGGATTAAACGGTGTTACTAAAGTAGATTTAATAGATACCACTGACCGACCTCAAGATAGGTAAAACGAAAGTGATAGGAGCGCGTTCTTCCACGTTGACTCGCACAACAGTAGTAGTTCCCGAAGAAATTTTCAGGTGTGGACCGATGGAGGAAGACCACTTATAACCGCTCGGTGTGTTGGTATCTAAATCGAGGTCAGAGAATACTTGTATCAGTCCTTGTTGTTGAGACACTAAACCTTCTAGCACTTCGGAATTACCCACCTCATTAGCGGCTGCTTCTTTAGTAATCGGAAAGCGTGAGATGCTAGTAACATTACCCACAATGCCACCAAAGCGTTCCCGCTTCACCGTTTGGGGAGTAATTTGTATCTTCATCCCCGGCTGAATTTTCTTACCATCAGCAACAGGAAAATAGGTAACGCCAACCAGTTTGCTTTTAGGATTTTCCGCCTCAATGGTTGCGAGGCGAGTTCCGGCGCTAACAACTTGTCCTGGTGTCAGCGTGATTTCTAAAACACGTCCGCTATATTGACTAATAATCTGACTATCATTGCCTAATTGCACTTCTAATTGGGCAATTTGTCGCTTAACATCTTGAATCTCTTTTCGTCGGGTGGTGACACTTTCGAGGTCTTGTTGAGCCACAGAAGCCTGTTTGCTATCTAGTTCTTTTAACTGAGCTTGTAAGTCAGAAATGGTACTGAGGTTTTCCCGATAATCTTTTTCTGTTTGCGTCGCTTTTACATCCAGTTCTTTCAACTGATTTTGGATATCAACAATTTTTTCCAGGTTTTGCAAATATTCTTGTTCAGCCGTGAGTGCTTCATCACCAGAAATCGCCCCCTCTTTTTTGAATAGCTGTTTGCGGATTTCCATTCTCTGAAGGAAAACAGGGGTTAGAGCTTGGGCTTGTTTGAGGCGCTGTTCTAAACCTTGGCGTTGCTGTCCAATAGAGGTGTTACCTTTGGTTTTGAGGAGAGGCGTGATAGCTCGCAGTTCCAGTATACGTTGCTGGAGGTAGTGGCTTTGTTGTTGTTGCGATCGCTTTTCTTGTTCCAGCCTTTGTCTTTGCAAAGAACCAACTGCTTGGTTTTGTGATTCTAATTCCGTTAGTTTAGCCCGTTGCTGTTGCAGTTGCTTACGGAGTTCAGCTTGGTCAATCGTCGCCAACACCTGCCCCTTTTTGACGACATCCCCAACTTTGACATTGAGAGCCATCAATTGTCCAGCACTTTTTGATTGCAGTTGTACAACATTGCTGAGGTAAATCAATACCCCTTGACCCTCAACAGTAATGGGGATGCGTCCGTAAATGCTCCAGATAACAGCTACTCCCACTATCGAACCCAAGGCGACAAGAGGTAGCCAACTTCTGGGGCTGACTACCTGCATAAGTTGGTCTAGTCTTTCAGGAGAAGAGAGACGCTCTAAGGATTCTTTGCGAAATATACTGCGTTTTTGGTGGAGCATTTACATTTATGAATATTTTCAATAATTCTTTCTTTAAAATCTTCTGAAGAATGAGAAGCAACACCTTTAAATACGTTCAGCAAGAAGATGAAAACAACGGGCAACTTGCCGATAAGGATCTTGTTCACCAGCAAGCCATTCTGCTAAGTAGATATCCGAATAATTTTCTACTGTCATTGGCTTAGTGATGTGATCGGTGAATATGCCAACTCCGTACCATTTCTTAACCAAAGATCCAGAAGATTCCAAAATTTTAGTGATATGGTTGCGAGAATGATCATAAGTAGGCAAATACTTACTGTCTATTTGTGTCCCACCTTCTAAGCTCATGATTGCCTCTTGCCATTGTCCTTGCAGTCCACACCGCATGGCTATGGCTTCTGTGTTGATGGAAAGCACCGAAATTAAACCACCTTGACGCACCAGATTTGTTAAACTCAATAGCATCGGAGCAGGATTCTCTTCATACATCAATACACTATGACAACATACCAAGTCAAAATCGGTACCAACTAGGTTTACTACATCCTCTCCATCACCTTGAACTAGTTCAATCCGTGAGCGAACCACTTCAGATTCAGATGATAACTTATGTTTAGCAATAGCAAGCATTCTTGGATCGAGATCCACAATCACTACTGAATGACCTGCTCGAGCTAACATAATTGCTTGCTGACCGAACCCACCACCTACATCGACTACGCGCTGTGGCTTCGGAGTCATGTGAGTCAGCAAAGCACGCGTTACTACCTCAAACCGAATAGTACCAGCAGCGCGGGCGTAAGCTTTAGCAAGAACCGATGCATTCTCAGTCCAAAGATTTTTCTTCATACAATTTTTGATGAAAAGAGAGTCATTTTATTAATACCATTCGGGTCTAAACCAAAGATTATTTATCATCTAATTATCCCGCAGCAATCATTTTTTATGTCGCGATCGCTATCAGGTGAAAATACGTCCTCTGCCTGACAGTTTAATGGGTGAGCATTTAATGATGGTGTTATATCATCCAAATTCAGCGGTAAAGAGTCTTCATCTACCCAAATGAACCCTCCCTTAGTTATTAAATCTAAATGAATTTTAGATTGGTATAAACTAGAACCCTGATTATGTTGCCCAAAGCCTAAATGGACTCCTGGACATCGTTCATTTATATGAGAATTTAATGGGATAGCATGTTGTACGCAGTAGTTTGTACCAAATCCTAGCTCGCCGACGTTCATACCGTTAGGACTATTAAAACACTTTGCGACGACGGACTTCATTTTCATATTTTCACATTCAAAATCTGTAGCTTTTCCTTTTTCAATAAAAACCTTGATAGGATTATTTTCAAGACGAGTATCGATATATGTAGTAGCATTTAAATTGAATGCAAAATTTGCAACTAGTGTCCCTTCAATACAATCAGGGTAAGTTGCAACTTCTCCTGCTGGCAGAATAAGAGTATCCCTTTCTCTCCATACTCCGTGATTACTTATCCAGCGAAAACGCTCTGAATCTAAGTGTACTTTTAAATCAGTCCCTCCTTGACACTTTATTCGTAAAGTTTTTGCTTGCATACATCGTTCTAGAATAGTGGAATTACGCGCTAATAATTGTTTTGGTTTAGCATGAAGTGCATAAGAAAATAAATCGGAACAAGCACTCATTGCACGAATAATCAAGTAATTTTCTTCATCATATATAGATAGTGCTTTCATAATTTCATTTGTGTGCGAGAAGGTATCAAGCTCAAATGTCATAATATAAAGCTTCCTATTTCCAGCAAGCTTTTCTTTTTGAGGAAGTACATTCACAAATCTGTCGAAAAACCCTGCATCCTTTAGTGGCTTCATCCAAATTGAATTTACCTCTATATTTCGTAATTCAAGAGCATGGTTTACCCATGCTGCGGATTCTCGACTGTTTTTTGTATAAGCAATAATGACTTTATCTTCCGCTTTTACCATAGCATAGTCATCAAGTAGATAATTAACACCTTGCCATATTTTTTCATCAATCATATTATTCATCTCTATCCCAAAACTACGTTTATGGATCGGTCGTGTAACAATACTGCTCGGTTAAGCATTTTTAACTCGGAATTGGGTTTTGGGTAAAGGTTAAAGGTTTTTTCTTTCCCCTTTTCCCCTTTTCCCCTTTCCCCTTAACCGACAAGTATTGGATCGTGTAAGACTGTATGGTAAAAGTGTCTTGCCTGAATTGTTTGGCATCTCAAAGCAACTGGGGAACATCAGACCGGTCTTCGGACTGGTGTCGGCTACGAAATCTAGATTCTTAATACTAGATTTTGTAGCCCATACCAGATATCACCTAATAAGTGCGTAGCCCTCCCCAGTTGGGTCAGTTCGCGGATACAGTTTTATAAGAAACTTCCCAACCACCGCTCACATCTGTTGAGTCAGCAAAATCAATTTCTTGTTCCTCTTCTTCCTGACTCTCTTGATTTTCAGCGTCTACCATATAAGCAATTTTCTTTTCGATTTCTTCAAATTCAGGTTGGACTTTGTTTCTTGACAGGTTATTTTCTTCAGACATGATATTCGCCTCAATTAAATAAATAAGTAGTGATTGCTAGTGGTTTTTAGCTAACGGTAAGCAAAACCAGGATTCTATTAAGATTTTGCTGCAAAGTAACTTTTAAACCAATGCACATTTTTTAGGTAAGACTGTCATTTTTTTTGTTAGAGTTCATGAATTCAACTTACTTTTAGCTGTCTCAGCATCTAATCAAACCTTTTACCCAATAGTGCCACACCATCTAAAGTGTTATGTTATTATTCAATTCATCTTCATATTCAAAATTTTTACCAAACAGCAGACCTTTGCTATAAACCTGCCTGCTATAATGAAGTTGAGTGATCATTCTTTGTAATTTATGAGAAAGCAAAGTAGCGTTCAAATGCATTTGAACACAATGCACAATTTTTCGGTGAGACTATGATTTTTTTGGCTTTTTGTCACGATGAATTCACTATCTAATAATCTGATGCGCTCTCTATCCAGGAATTCAACTTACTCTTAACCGTCCCACCATCTAAAACGTTATCATTCAATTCATCTTCATAATATTCCGCCATATTTTCAAGCAACGGCAAACCTTACTCAGCATTCCTTGTAGTCTATAAGAAAGCAAAATAGCGATCGCACACTAAAAGCGCGATTGAACACAATGCACAATTTTTAGTTAATGCTATGATTTTTTTAGTTAAAATTCATCGATTTTATATCTTCACCAGAAAATGGTTATATAATTAGATATCACAAAATGAATTATATAAATGAACATGGAACGTGAAGCAGTCACAATCCGGTTTCCTATTCCTTTGTTAAACAAAGCAAAACATCTTAAAGATGGCTCAGAGTCATTCAACGAGCTAGTGGTTGAAGCGGTGGAACGAGAGGTTAAACGACGACAGGCTATTGCTACTCATCAGAGCATCGTAGCCAGACGTGCCAAAATCAAGGCTAGAACTGGCATACACCCAGATGTGAATGTTCTCATTCATCGCCTCAGAGAAGGGGATATGCGAAGTGAATAAAGTCTTATGCTTGGACACAAGCGTTCTTATTGCCTATCTTGTGCCTGATGAAAATGAACCATTAGCAGATAATCTGGTGCTGGAAGCAGTTGTGGGACATACACGTTTAGTTATTCCCAGCTTTGCTTGGGCGGAAATAGGCTCAGTATTACGTAAGAAAGTCAGGATGGGTTTACTGACAATCGAAGAAGCAGAAGGCTGTTATCTAGATTTTTGCAATCTACCCATAGATTACATTAACGAGCAGTTGCTCAGAGTCAGAGCTTGGGAAATTGCAGAACAATATCAACTACCAACACTCTATGATGCTGCATTTTTAGCTTGTGCTGAGGGCGAACAAGCACAGTTCTGGACGGCTGACAAGGTGCTATTAAATAAACTATTGCCACTACCAGCTTATGTCAATCAACTAGGACTCTAGCAAGTACCAATATTGCCAGTGATATCAAGTAGTGGGCTGCTATACCCAGCAATTTAACTTACTTTTAACTGCCCCAGCATCCAATCAAATCTTTTTGCTGCGATCGCCACACGGTCTAAAACGTTATCATTCAATTCATCCTCATATTCTACATCTTTAGCTAACGGTAAACCTTTACTATAAACCCGCCTACCATAACCAAGCTGATTCAGCATTCCTTGCAATCTTTGAGAAAGCAATGTTGCAATAACTTGATAAAAACGAGATGCAAATCCGATATCTTGCTGTAACTTTGCTGCTAATTGCTGTCGGTCAATTGACAATACAATTGAATCTTCAATAGCTTTAACCGTTGCTAAAGGTAGGCGACCATCAATGAAGGGTGTTTCGCCGATGATTTCGCCTTTGGATAATCTGGCTATTTCTCTACCAGAAGCTTCACTACCTTCTATAGCAGCAAAAGCACGAGCTAAGGGGTTACGCTCATTTTCATCAATAGAAAGACACATTGCTCCATCTAAAAGAATATACAGCCCATCCACAAGCCCTCTTTCACTGATAAGTACGGTATTAGCCAGAATTTTCTGTATCTTACCACAAGTCGTCATCCAATCGATGTCACTATCATGTAATCCTCCCAACACAAATAGGACATCTCTCAAAGGTTGACTTTGTGCTAAATTGTTACGTCCCTGTTGATTAATGGTACTTTGGAGTCGATCGGAAAGGATAATTGCGATCGCTCGATAAAAACGCGCAGCAAAACCAACATCTTGCTGCAATTTTGCTGCCAATTTTTGTTGTGAAATCGACATTACTAGAGATTTCTCTACAGCTTTCACAGTTGTGGCTGTAACACGAGTCCCTACTAAGGGAAGTTCTCCTACTACCTCACCACGAGATAATCTGGCAATCTCCCGACTGAAGACTTCATCTCCTTCGATAGCTGCAAAAGCACGAGTTAAAGGATTATTATCTGGTTGAGAAATGCTAACTGTTAAAATGCCATCTAGCAAAATGTGTAAACAATCGGCAGCTTTTCCCTCTTGGATCAGTATAGTGCCAGGAGCTATTTCTCGTTGATGACCTGTGGCAATCATCCAATCAATGTCACTGGTAGTTAATTCTTTGAGTAAAACTTCTGTCATAACTAATACCTATTTTGAATTTGATATTTTTGATTCTTGTAGAGATACAAAATTTTGCGTCTCTACACACGAAGTTTTCAGCAATGTATCTAAGTGTTGTTGAATAATTGAGTTAGCCTCTTTTGAAGCTAATTCTTCCAATGTTAAATAAGTCAATGCCATTAACATCAACGGTTGAATATTAGTATCAGTTAATTTCGTTGCATACTCAGCGTGAAAGCACTGCAAATTTTCGGCGGCTGCTTTCACTAATGCTTGTATAATCTTAAAAGCTCCATCGGAGAGTGGTGGATTACCCCGATAATTTTGTAGTCTACCTCCCTCGCGGTAATCAGGAAACGACTCTAACCCCAGAAATCGCAAACACCAGTCGGCTCGATAATACCCGGTAGCGGCTACAATCCCTCTGTAGTCGGCAATTAGCTCATCAAGGATATTGTTTTGCATCGAGTTAAATAAGCGGCGTGTAAAGTAGTGTGTACATTCATGTTCCAGCCGAATTGTTAGTGATAGCTGCTGCCATTGGGATTTTTCAAGTCCCATATCGGTGGCTGAAACGTTGCTATAATCGCCATCACTCAAAATAATGAATTTATCTTGATAAAGTTGTTTCTGTGGTATCAAGCCTTGAAATTCTTTTGCCCAATTAATTTCTGAGTTAGCAAAATTTTCCGCCCCCCATTTTTGACGATACTGACGAATCCGATCCCAATTATTAAATCCGCTAATTATACAAGCTCCCATAGAGTTAGGGATTGGCTGGGGTTCATTTCGCTTTATTAGGGCTTGTACTAAAGAAACAAAGTCTTGTCGGTTTCCAGTTATTAATACTGGTATGATGCCAGCCAAGCTTTGATGCAGTATTAATTGGAGTTTTTCTGGTTGTTGTAAAACTAAACCAGTCGCTTCAGAGATTCCATCCGTAGCAACGCCCCGACGAGTGGCAGACAGATACGCTTCAGTTTGGCTAATACCTTCTTTAATGGGGAATCGCAACTGAATCAGTCGTTGTTTGAGTGCTTCAAATACTCCTAAAACTTTGGCTGCAGCGGCGTATTATTCCCAAGCAGCCACAAAAAATTCAGGAGTAAGGGGGAACTTGAAAGGATGAGTTAATGTGTTGTGATCAAAAACGTTTTGATTGTATACCAATAATTCTTCCGCCTCTGTAGCAGTGGCTCCAAAGTAGGTGAGGATATCGGTACGAAATGATTGTTTAATCATAGGCGATGGGAGAGTGGGGAAGCAGGAATTTTAGATTTTAGACTTCGACTACGCTCAGTCGAACGATTTTGAATTTTAGATTGAAATTTAATCCAAAATCTAAAATCCAAAATCCAAAATTGAATTGCCCAATAACTAACGAGTAACGACTAAACCAGCAATCTGATCGGTAATTCCTGCAATTGTCTGACTGATGGGATGTTCAGGGTGACGTAGGGAGAAAATACCAAGGCTTGCTAGCTGCATCATTTCTTCGGAAAGGGGCAAAATTCCGGCTACTGGGACGTTGTAGATTTTCTCAACCTGTTGTTGCAAGTCTGCAAAGTTCAAGCTTGGTAACGCCTTGTTAATTACTAGCAACATTTTTGGCACTCTGAGCTTCCGGGCTACATCCACTGTTACCGCAGTACCTTGAAAGTCTTGATTATCTGGACGTAAGAGAATTATTAGAACATTAGAAATACCAATGGAAAGTAAGGTTTCTTCATTCAATCCTGGATGTGTATCTATTAATAAATAGTCTAGTTTCAGGCTGCGAATAAGTTGCTGAAAACCATCGTTGAGTCGGATTACATCATATCCTTCACGCAGAATTCTAGCGATTTCACCAGCTTTAATACTAGAAGGTACTAGGTAAAGCCTACCCTTGACTGTACCTGCATTTCCTGGTTCTGCAATTAGAGTATCAGTCACGTCATAGGCTGCGTCTTTAATATCACATTGTCCCCATAAATAATCATTGAGTGAGCGTTCTATTTTATTCTCGTTGAGTCCGAAAATAACGTGAATTCCTGGTGATTGGATGTCAGTATCAATAATGCCTACACGTTGTCCTTGAAGCGCCATAGTAGCTGCTATATTGGCAATCAAGTTTGATTTACCAGTACCGCCACGGAATGAATGAACTGCGATAATTTGTGCCATATATTACCTCGTAATTAATTATTTATTGGGCATTGGGCATGGGACATTGGGGAAAGAATTCTTATAACTCCTAACTCCTAACTCTTAACTCCTAACTCTTAACTTCTAACTCTGGGAAGGTGAATTTTAACCAGCAGCGATCGCCCCCCAAGGGTAATAAAACTCGTCCGTTGGATAGCTGCAAGTTAAACTGCATATTCTTGTCTCCACTTTGGACTTCTACAAGTGCTGGCAAACTTCTGGAGTCAACTTTGGAGTTGCTTGTGTGCGCCCACACTCTGAGTTCTTTTTCTTGCTTGTTTGGTAACTGAAAGGTGGCATAGCGCAGGGATGAGAGTGATGGAATCTCAATTGTGGCTGCTTGGTGATGTTGCTCACCATCGGCATATCCGAGCAGCACTTGGGCGATTTTTGGTTGTCCACCTGCTGTGATTGTGAATACGGAACTACCTCCCAGGTGTTGATCTTCTCGTAGTTCTACAACTACACGAGAAGCAAAGGCTCCATAGTTTTTCATGACTAGAGTTGCTCCTAAAGATAGTGCAGCAACGGACAATGCAGTAATCCGCGCCACGGAATTTTCCCAGATAAATAAGCCGTGGATCAGCAGGATGCCTAAGAATAAACTGTATACACCCACGCTGAACAACGGATGGTTGAGAATCTTCAAGACTACTCCGGGTATAAGTTCGCCTTTGCGCCGACTAGAAACTAATAATAAAACTGGGAAAATACCACCAACAAGGGAGTTGCCAAGGATGCCGGCGAAGGCGAGTATATTGGTAAAGGATTGGACACCGGCTAAGAAAAGCCACTCTGTCAACAGGAAGACTAGCAGTAAGGGGCTGATGGATAAGAAAAAGCGACGTTGGTTTAGTAAGGTTGTCCAAAACTTTCTGGTTTGACTCTGATGCTCAAAAGCAAAATTTCCGGTATCAGCTTTCAAGCCTCCTTCATAAATTAAGAGCATGGGTGAAATGATTTGTAGACAAGCTCTATCCTGGTTAGCTGATTTTACCTCTAGAGCCAAGCGGGTATCCCACTTGCGTAAGTCGGGAAATTGATTAAATAGCTCTTTAATATCCCAATGTTCAGCGATGAAAATTTCTACAGAGTCAACTTTGCCGCTTAACTGAATATCTACACGAAACTTAGATTGAGTGTCTGATTGTCCCAAGTAGGTTAAACCAATATGGGGAATCTGGCTGGATTCTCCAGAGGGATGTAATATTAACATTCCTTGTTGGCGAGGCAAGCTTAATACAGATTTCGGTCGGATAGGCAACCACTCTTTAGCTAAGTTTACTAATAGACTGGAACTACGTAGCCAAGCCATTCCCAAAAGTAGGGTGACTAAAACTGCACCCAAAACTGTGACGATGGAACCTACTTCTCGTGCTAGTGGTGCTAAAGCGGTGCCTGATTGTCCTGCTAGTAATTGGGGGGCGATCGCTCCATTAACTGCTAATACCCAAATGCAAAACAATATAGTCAAAAAAGCTGTGCCGGCGACGCTACCCCAAATCAAGGAGGTGGCGCTAGAGTCACGCGGAAGTATGAGTTTGCCACATTCCCCGACATACACATGGCCAAAGTAAAGCATCAGGCTGACACCGAAAATCCTCTGTAGTATCCCCGGTTGGAAATGACCATCAAGAAAGGGCAATTTTACATATAATAAATTTTCTAATTGAACATGACCGAATGCCAGCAGGGAAAGGATCAGCAGCAAACTCACGTTGATTACTGCCAAAAATACCATTAAGGCGACGGTGAAGTTCAAAGATTTACGCGATCGCAAATATAACCCTCCACCAAAAAGCAATGCTGCCCACAATGCTGCCGGTATGGGTGTGAAGCTGGCCATTGTCACCGACAAACCAATATAACAAGCTAATGCAATCAGAAAAACCCGGATACCAACTGCAATAGAAAGTATAAATGAACCTGCATTTCCTAAATAATTAGATACTAATTGTTTAATGAAAGAATTCCCATAACGGAAGTCACCACTACGCCCTACGGCTTCTGCCATACAAGCCATCGTCAGGATGTTGATGGTACCGATAATCAGCAAAAAGGCAATGGTAGCTAATGGGCCAACATCGGCCACAGCAATGGGCAAGGCTAAGAAGGCTTGGGGAAGCCCTAACGCAACGGTGAGTATGGAAGCTAACCAGAAGGGTGGCAGAGATTCGAGACTTTGAGCGATCGCGGCACTCATCCAACGCCACTGTTCAATCAGTGGCAATTGGGATGCAAAAATAGTCAACAGTTGTTTTCTATAAAAGCGGGAATAAGCCACCTGTACCGTTTTCTCATCCAAACCTAAAGCGGCGCGGATGTGAGGTACTGTTTTCTCAGTGAAAGTGTATTTTTGTCCCAAAGCATGGGCGATCGCTGCTTTCAGTTTGGGGTTTTCTGGTACTAGAGATGCCCACTGACTGGCGTAGCGTTCCAAGTGCTGAATCGTGGGGTGGATTGGTGGGGCATTTCCTAAAGCAAAGGCTTCTAAAAAAGCTAAATCACGCTCATTGGTAGATTGTTCTGTTAAGGAAAATTCCACTAGCGATCGCGCCACTATTTGCGCCGTCCGACTCTCGATCAAAAACAGTAGCATATTCGCTCGTCTCGCAGGTAAACCCGCCAGCACTTCCTCTCGTGATATCAGTTCGTCGTCGAATGACATGATTTATACCTCAGTTTTTAGCGATCGCTCTTTCAACGATTGGACTTTACTCTGCAATCTCTGGTAGTACTCTGTCTCAGTTTCGCTAACAGTTACCGTCTGTTCTCTCAGCTTTTGGATTTTCATTTGTAACTGCTGAAAGTGTTCATTTTCCGTAATTTCCGCAACATTGTTAGCTCTTTTGGTTTCGTCAATTTCAATGCGAAGTTCTTGGACTTGCATTTTCAATTTCTGGTCTCGCATTTTGACTTTTTCAGCCATCTTTAAGAAAACACACACTAATTGACCGATGTCATCTTGGCTATGAGTTGATTTCGCCAAACTCTGACGCAATTCCAATACATGAGAATCAAAATCATCATGTTCTATCGCTTGAGCCGCTTCTGTGAGGGCGTGAATCGGTCGAGAAATTCTTCTGGCTAAGAGTAGCGCCATGATCGCTGTGATACCGCCTACAACTACCACACTGCTGCTGTGCAGCCAAATTAGCCGATTCAAAGGTGCAGCAAACTGTGCCTTGGGTTGGCTGATTCCCAAAACCCAGGATTGTTCTGCCAAAGGTGCAAAACCAACTATGCGGGGCATCTGCTGGGGTGGAAAGCGATAGATTGCATGACCTACAAGTTTTGCTTTCACCATCACTTTTAACTCGGCAATGTTCAAGCTCTGAATCTGCTCTAAGCCATAACGTCTATCGGCGGCAATCTGCTTTAAAATATCAGGGGGCAAAGGGATGAGGCTATGGTAAAGCAGAGATTGATCGGCATGACTGATGATTACCCCCTGTTGGTCAATGAGAAATGCGTAGCTTTGAGAACCTACTTGCAATGTATTGACAATCGCTCTGATATCTGCGCCCCTAATTTTGAGTACTAAGACTCCGACGATTTCACCACTAGGCGATCGCACTGGGTGAGAGAGAAACATTCCGGGTCGTTTCGTCGTTTTCCCCACCAGAATACTAGATATATAGGAGTTACCCTGAATGCTAGAACGGAAATATTCACGGAAAGCGTAATTTTGACCAACAAATGTGGGATCAGTCGCCGCAACAGCACGTCCCTCTTTATCCATGATAAAAATAGCATCAAAGTCTGGATTAGAGCGGAAGACATTTTCTAGAGCTTGTTGCATATCATTACGCAAGTCTGCTCGTTCTCCAGAAGAGGTTGCAGCGAGAAAATTTACCACATTGCGATCGCTGCTAACTTGAACCACAATCCGCTGAATATCAATAATTAATTGGTCAAGCCGACTAGCAACACTAGTAGCTAATAGTTCTAACTTGCGGTATTCTCCAGCCTCGACACTATCTAAACTCTGTCGCAGATTGTAATAGGAAATGAAGCTCATCGGTATCAGCGCCGCCGCAACCAATGCCGCCGAAATCTTCGCAGCGATCGGCCAAGCTGGAGGGTAAAAAAAACGATGAAAATGCTTCATTTTCAAAATGCAATACCTGTTGAGGTCTAAAAATTTTTACATAAACGTATAAATAGGAAGCTTCAATTCTAAAATTCTTTTACTGCTTCTTATCTTTAGCAGCTTAGGAAAGGTAACTCATTACTTCAATGCACAATCTTTGTATAAGACTCACATTTTTTTAGTTTTTACTGTTCTAACTTATATAGTCAGATCCCCGACTTCTTTTAAGAAGTCGGGGATCTCTTATCTACGAGATGCTGCGCGTAGCTTGCTTCCCTGTAAGGGTACAATTTTAAGTTGTTAATAATTGTGCCTTCCTCCAAGCTTGGGGAGTAGTCTTGTGATACTGACGAAACTGGCGGAAAAAATGGCCTTCATGCTGATAACCTACCGTTTCAGCAATCTGATTCACGCACAAGTTACTTTCAAGCAACAAGGTCTGTGCTGCTACCATTCGACGTTCCAGAATCCAATGATTGACTGTTTGTCCCGTATGACGGCGTACTAAGTCGGTTAAGTAAGCAGGACAGTAACCAACAGCAAGAGCCACATCTTGTAAACTAATTGGTTGATGATAATTTGCTTCAATGTACTCGAAGACTTGGCTTAGATGAGAGTCAGAAGGAAATATCGATTGCGAATTTACTGATTTTGTCGTTTCAGATAAAGGTGAAACTAGAGTTTGGGGAAAATGTGCTGCGTAATACTCTTTCATTGCTGCTTGTTTTTGCAGTCGAGTTGCGATCGCTGCCAATAATTCCTCTACCGTCGAGGGTTTGGTAAGATAGTCATCAGCTCCCAAATCCATGCCTTGACGAAGTTCAGCCTTCGTAGCTTTAGCAGTCAGAAAAATAAAGGGGATCATAGCTGTAGTAGGATCTTGGCGCAGAGTCGAGAGAACACCGTAACCATCAAGTTCTGGCATCATAATGTCACAAAGCACCAAATCTGGTAAGTTTTCTAGCGCCTTCTGCACACCAACAAGACCATTGTTTGCACCGATGGCTTCAAAACCTTCTGCCTCTAAGCTATCTACAAAGATATCTCTGGTTTCGGACTGATCTTCAATCACCAAAACTTTTGTCATAGTTGGCTCTGATGTTAACTGATGAATTATTAGTCAATCAAAAGCACAAAAATTATGCAAAAATTATTTCATAGATCATATTGATTTGACCACCTACTTAGTTTACAAACTTTAGCGATCGCTGCTAGTAAACTCTCGACTGTACAAGGTTTAGTTACATAGGCATTTGCTCCTAGATCCATACCATAGTACCGTTCCACATCGCTAGTCTTAGCAGTCAAAAAAATTAACGGAATCTTTGCTGTCAAAAAGTTCTGACGCAGCGTAGTCAGAACACCGTAACCATCAAGTTCTGGCATTATAATGTCGCAAATTACTAAGTCAGGCAAGTACTCTTGTGCTTTATTGACACCAACACGACCATTTTCTGCATAAATGGTATCAAAACCTTCTGCTTGCAAGCTTTCTACTAATATGTCTCGCGTTTGCGCCTCATCTTCAATTACTAATATTTTTTTCATCATTTACCAGTTCATCGGTCTTTTTACATTAGCGGATGCCAAACTCAATGACAATGCTTTTTCTTTAAACGAGACTAGCGCTTTTTTAGCTTCCTTAGCATAAGTCTCCTACTGTAGTCATTGCTCTTTTCAGCTTTTTACTCTCTCACAAATGATTTAGGATTGCTATAGTGGTTGTTTTAAGAGTAATGTAACTGTAAAAATAGTACCTTTCCCAACTTCACTCACCACGTCAATTTGACTATGATGCAAGTCTACAAGCTTTTTGACAATTGCCAGCCCTAATCCATTACCTGGTATGTCACCTACATTCCTACCTCGATAAAATGGCTTAAACAAGTGTTGTTGATCTTCTAGCGAAATACCAATTCCCTTATCCTTAATTTTAAAAATAACTTTTTCATCTTGGTAAGACAATATCAAATCAACCTTAGTACTTATTGGAGAATATTTAATAGCATTTGAAAGTAAATTTATGAGAATTGGTTGTAGCAATTTTTTATCTACCCACACTGGTTTACAATTACCTCTGCTAACAAAGTTAACTGCATTTAGGCTATTTGTTTGCAGGTTTATTTCTGCTAATATCTCACGGCAGAATAAGTTTAAATCAAGCGGTTTTAGCTCACACTGTAGCTTTCCGGCTTCCGCACTCCCAATTAGAAGAACTTCATCCATTAAGTGACTAATCTGTTCCGTTGCTGTTTGAAGACGCTGCAAATACTGGAGTTTTTTCTCATCAGTCCAGTGGTGACTATGACGTTTCAATAAACTAGTCGAATACGAAATTATATTCAGGGGGCTGCGGAATTCATGAGAAACCATAGAGACAAACTGCGCTCTATCTTCAGCAAGTTGTTTTTCTTGTTCTAGAATTCGGCGATTTTCTGATTCTGCTTGTTGACGTTCAGTGATGTCTCGAAAACTCCATACTATCCCAATAATTTGTTCACTGAGCCGTAGAGGTTTACTACATCGCTCGAAAAACCTACCATCTTTGAATTCCAGAATATCATAGCTTTCAAAATGCTTTTGGCTATTGAGTTTTTGGATATCTCTACACAATATTTCTGGATTGTTAATTTGGCTTATGTAAAAAGTTAGATATTGCTGGTAGTTACATGAACTAATAATAGAATCTGGAACCTGCCACATCTGAGCAAACTTCCGATTTGAGCTAATAATATCTCCCTCACATCCAATAGCAATAACACCGCAATCGATAGATTCTAGAGTTGCTTGAAGTAAGGAAAGGGAATTCTCCAGTTTTGCTTTTACCCACTTGCACTCAGCCATTTCATGAGATAATTGCTGATCGACGTATTTTTTTTCGGTTAAAAGCTCCTGTACTCTGTACTCTAGTACCTGATTAGCATTAGATAAGGTGAATGAAACATGCTTGCGCTTGCTGATATCTCGGATTAAGATACAACCATACTCTCTGCTTTCATATTCCATATAGCTAGCAGTGATTTCCACTGTTAAGCACTGGTCTTCTTGAGTCTGATGTATAGATTCAAAGTATAAGGAACCCTGTTGTTTAATAGTTTTCCAGCAGTTTGTCCATACTTCTAGTGAAAAGTCTAGTATTACATCATGTATAGTCATAGAAAGTAATTCCTCATAGGAATCACCTACAAAATTACAAGCTGCCTGATTGACATATATAATCCGTGCATCTGAACTTATCCAGAAAACTGGATCTATTAAACGTTCCATTAAAAACTTGCTAAACTGCAACTCTTCTTCTAATTGCAATGTATCGCCTTGAGAATTGTGTAGCTCAGAAAACTTGTTTGTGGAAATCATAAGTTTCAATGCTAATCATTTATAATTAACCGAATTTATTTGATGACACAAAAAACTTCTTGGCACTCTAACTACTCAATGCATTCCTTAATTCAGTTTATGTGATAGAGAGGTATTTTCCAAAACTTAGAAATACTCAAAATATAGAGTTTGGAGGTTTAAAAGTACGAGCATCATGATGAAAACATTAATTTTTATTGACTATAGATTTAAATTTTGAAAAAACTAACTTGTTTTTTGATAATCTTTAGCTGTTTTATGCTAACTAAGATAAAATCTGTTAAAACTATATATTTAGTAACAGGATACAAAAAACTACCGCCAATTAATAATAGGCTTTGGCACACTCAAATTTAGTTGCTTTAAATCAGAAAATAATCATATCGCTCTGCCAAGTTAGTTCGACAGAACAATACTTTTTTCAATACACTAAAAATTTGTTTGACTTGAGCTTTCTACAAAATTCAATTCTAACCATACAGCTATTCGATTGTTAACGCAATACTATTACAGTAATATTACACTTTGCAAACAATAAATATATTACTTTTTCGGAAAATACTTAACCTCAACCCACCCGTGCAAATGTACTAAACAGCCCTTAATCCGCTTTTCGTCAAAGATGGAACCGCTCTGCTGGTAGTCCTTAGAAATGAAGTAATAGTTCGAGAAAAATTAGGGTTAGTATAAGCACCTGAAACACTAACACCGGTAGAAATCAGCTTTTACGATCATGAATATTACGCCGATGACAAATTGATAGCCAGCATTACCTACGACGACGACTTAACCCAACCTTGGGTAGTGATGGTGAACAACAAGGAAGTCCATCGTACTGCTACAGTCATGCTTTGCCATCGTTACATCTCTACACATTACAAAGACGGCTCTTTACGAGTGCAAGAGCAAAACGCTACAGAAACACCTTGCACCACTGGTAACGAAATCATGGCGCAGATTTTCAACGAATGCCAGAAGTACGGCTTTGAAATCCTTGATGATGGGATTTACCGCAACGATATGAAACTGGGCGAAGTGGGATGCAGTTGCGGTACTTGGTGGGTTATGCGTAGTGGGGAGTCTCAACAACAGCCGTGTAACTCGGCAATGGATGCAGTTTGGTGGTTGTCGATGGTGGACGTGTCTACTGATGGGAAATCGATTTTTGATGAATATTTTTTAGATCAGCCGTTAGAACAGCTAACTGGTGATAAATTGCAACGGCTGCTGGAGAGGGCGGAGTTAGTGGCAGCATAATTATTCTCATTCCAGGCGATCGCAGTTGTCAAGCGATCGCCCTTCACCACATTCTCAACAATCCCCAATTAAACCTATGCAACCAACAATTTCGATACCCCAACACTGGGACTATCCCCGCTTTGCTTTGGATCAGCGTACTAAAGAGGGCATCATTTTGGGGTTTCATTATTACCCAAATGGTACAGAATTGGCCGAACAATTTGGTCATGGTTGGCGTTATGCGCTGATGCCTAAGAAAAATTCTGATGAACTGTTTCACTTTGAAGAGAATCAAATTAAACCACTCTCTCCACAGGAATTATTCTTACAAATCACGGCAGAGATTGAGCTTTATCAACAACAGATAGCAACTCTGCAACAACAGTTAGTCGTAATAACTGGAGGTGCAAACAATGGCTAATTCTACAGAGAACTTCGAGGGGAGAGCCAAACATTTGCTGCGTTTGATTCGACTTTGTGGTGGTTGTGTTCCGTTACATCGCCTTCAGTTTCAATTCTCTAATTCAGTGATTCAAACCCTGCTTGATAAAGAACTCGTGCAAGTACAGAACACGGGACGCGGCTTTTTGTTGGAGATTATGGAAACCATCAAAATCAACAACAGCGTCTTTCTCATTCCTCCCACCCAACCAAAACTACAAGCCAATTGCGCTAAAGAGTACGGGCAATTTCTTCTCGATTGTCCTCCAAAACTGACAATTCTAGAAGCACAAGTAGGGGGTTATCTCAAGGGGAATAAGGCTGACTTTGCGATCGCCATTTCTCGCCTGGACCGCGCCTTGACCATCAACGAAAACTTCACCAACGAACCATTCACCGAGTTATGGGTGATTCCTGTTGCTGGCGGACTAAAAGATCAGTTTAAGGGACCGGCTTCGATGCTGCTTTGCTTTCTGATGCACCGCCGCAGTAAAGACAATTTCGCCGGACTCTACAATCACTTCGCCCATCGCGCTTTCCAGCAATGGTGTGAAGAAGGAATGCCGGGAGATCCGAAGGAGTTTTGTTATCAGGCGATCGCTAGTGTGCTGAAAAACTACATCTTCTGCGCCGAATTTCAGAAAGTGGAAGGAGCGCTAGGAACATACTGGTTCATTCAGTGGAGCTATCGCAATCCTCAATATTCGTCAAAAGAGCAATTCGATTCATTTTCAGTAATTAAAAGTAATTCACAAGGAGTCAAAGATCATGGGAGAAGCAAAACGTCGTCGTCAATTAGATGCCAACTACGGTAAAACTCAACTTCCTGATGAATTCGCTCAGATTTTTGATGATTTTGTCAACAAACAAACTGACATTGCAATCATCTCCAAACAAGATTTAACTCAGCCTTGGTCAGAAAGATTTGCCTATCTTAAGCCAAAAGGCACAACATTGATGAAACTTGACCCCCTGAACGAATACGCCCTGATGATGTGGGGCTGTTTCAAACCTGACCACCCCCGAAGAGATCGCCAAAAGATTCACAAGTTCATCAAATACGAACACCCATTCAGAGAAGAGACACGCGCTTTCTTCCTCTTAGTCCCGAATCGCATCTGGGTGAAAGTCTCTAATCGTAGCGGCATCCCCATTACTGAAGAAGATTTGCAGCACCCTGGTGGTTTCTGGCATTGGGTTTGGCGGCACAACGTACCAGTGACAATCGTGGAAGGTGTCAAAAAAGCGGGGGCGTTATTGACTGCTGGTTATGCTGCGATCGCTTTCACCGTAATCATAAGAACTCTTGCATAAATATTTTGTGGTATGATTGGAGGTTATTTTAATTTCA
>NZ_JABXKI010000188.1 GCF_017115095.1 Nostoc sp. NMS4
GTTTCAGCATAATTTTGTAGTCAAAATAAGTGATTTTGGGGTTGATAGAAAGCTGTCTTAGTCAGCTTTTATTCGTGAACTGACTCTTTCAAAGAATGACTTACTCTTCTTTATCTTCATTTTGCAATCATTCTGTTAGCGTAGCGGGGCGTAGCCCATTCTGACTCCTGACTTCTGAATTCTCAAAAATCTGTGGACTATTTCATCAAGCTTTGAATATCTGTTTTTTGCAGCCATTCACGTGTTTGCTGCATACCTAATTCGAGGTCAACTGCTGGTTTGTAATTTAACAAATTTTGGGCTTTAGCAATTGAACAAGCGTAAGGACGAGTCATAAAATCTATAGACTCTGGTAAGATATCAACTTTTTTCCGAAAAAGTTTTTGTCCTTGAACACGTAGCTTTAGAAACAATTTGATTTCATCTTTCGATAATGAAAGGGGTGCTTGTAAACCTTCCATTGCCGCTAAACGCATAAAATACTCTTTCCAAGAAGTTTCTTGTCCGTCGGTGATATTAAATATTTCACCGTAGATTTCTTTTTCTATTGCCAGAAAGATGCCATCAATTAGGTTATCAATATATACATGATTGATTACTCCTTTAGCATCGTTGGCGCAAGCAAATAATTTTTGCCGCATCATCAGAATTGGCCTGACGATCCAGGGAATACTCCCAGGCCCATAAACATCTCCGGCTCGAATAATGATGATGCCAAAATCTGAGGGATTATTCAGTTCTAAAAGTGCTGTTTCTGCTTCTATTTTAGTTTGACAGTAGGGATTATTTTCGCCAGAAAGTGGCCCGGATTCCGTAACACCATCAGGATAGTTGAAACCGTAAACCATCACACTAGAAAGATGCACAAATGTTTTCACACCAGCCTGTTTAGCGGCTTTCGCTATGTTGACAGTACCGCCAACATTTACATCACGAAAATGCTTAATTGCACCAGCTTCTTCGGCAATTTCCTCTGTATGTAAAACGATATCTACTCCCTGACAAGCCTTTTGAGCAATAGTAGAATCGGTGATGCTACCAATAATTACCTCTACACCTAAATTCTGTAATTGTTTGTTCTGTTCTGGAGAACTTTGCAGTCCACGAACCTTCATCCCTTGCGCTATGGCTAACTCGGCTGTACGCAAACCGACAAATTCATTAATTCCAGTAATTAGGAGAGTTTTCTTGTTGAGGTTCATATATTAGGGGTTATACCAATTTTGGATTTTGAATTTATTTTTTACCCCACCCTAACCCTCCCCTTGCAAAGGGGAGGGAACTAGATTTTCCGGTTTCCCCCCTTTATAAGGGGGGATTAAGGGGGGTAATTCGACTTGTGTGTGTGTACCACCGTAGCCCAATATATCGGGGGGTAAGAATGCAATCAAAATCACAGCAAACTACTTTTCAAATAACCTCTGAGTAAGTTATCTTAGTTAGAAAATATCTCCCGGATCTGCGGAGCGGAGTTTGTTGATAGCAAGCGCTCCTGATGTTATACACATTAAAACTGTTGAAGTTAAGACAATCACTGCATTGTTAGTGGTCATAACTATTGGCAGTTTCGTTGATTCGGCGGCAAAACTATATAACAAAACAGAAGTAATAAATCCTGGGATATAACCTAATATTGCCAAAATCAAAGCTTGCTGAAATACCACATTTAATAAATAGCTATTAGCATAACCTATGGCTTTTAAAGTGGCGTAAGCAACGAATTGTGTAGCAATATTGCTGTAAAGAATTTGATAAACAATAACTACGCCAACAACCGCAGCCATTGTCAACATTAAGTTAAGAATAAAACCAATGGGTGTTCTAACAGCCCAATATTTTTTTTCAAAATCAATGAAGCCTTGGCGGGTAAAAACTTGGACATCATTAGGCAAACTTGCTTGTAGATTTTTCAGTACTGTTTCTGCATTAGCACCAGGTTTGAGGGAAATCAAACCAATATCGATCATATCTGCCGGACGAGTATTGGGATTTATCCTCAAGAAAGTAGAGTCACTAACAAGTAAATTTCCGTCTACACCAAAAGAAGGCCCTAATGTGAATAAGCCACCTATTCTAACTCTATAACCAATTAAAGAATTGAAGGGAAATATTTCAATTGTCTGCCCAGTTTCCCCCGCATTAAATTTTTCAGCTATTGGGCCAAACTCTGGGCGAGAACCTCGGTCAAAAAGCACAACATCAGGAATTTTGAGTTTATCTAAATTTTTCTCAACTTCTGGTATGTTCATCACAGGTCTACCTGGATCGAAACCAATAACATATATTGAATATTTCTCGCTAGTTGCGGGATTTTTCAGTTTGGCAAATTGCAAATACATGGGGCTAACTGACTCTACACCCTCAAATCCCAGAGATTGGTATAAACGAGTCCGCGAAAAACTTTGATTTGAGGTCAAAGATTTATATTGCGAACTAACTAAAAATAAATCTCCTTTGAGATTCTGGTGGACTGCGGTTGCACTAGAATAGAGAGCATCTTGAAAACCAAGTTGCACAAACATTAGCAGCACAATAAAACCAATTCCGGCTACAGCTACTAGTAAACGAACTTTTTGCTGGGCTAGCTGTAGCCATGCTAAAGGAATTTTGAAAATCATGGATTTATTTATTATTTGTCATTTGTCATTTGTCACTTGTCATTTGTGAATGACCTATGACTAAATATGAATGGCGACATCGACTTGTAAGTTAGTTAAACGAGCAACCTTTTCGCTATCTGCGGGATTATCGATGGAGATTTTCACTTCAACTATTCTGCGGTCTGTATCGGAACCAGGGTTTATGCTGAAGATGTTTTGCTTGTCAACTTGCCAACCAATCTCTTTTACAGTTCCTTTTATTGTTCCACTAAATGCAGTGCTGTTAATTGTGGCTTTTTGTCCTACACGCACTTTTTGAACATCGGTTTGATACACCTCTGCAATCACATACATTTGAGATGTTTTACCTATCTCAGCAAATCCTTTGCTGGTACTGATGACTTCTCCAGTTTTGGCGTGAATTTTCAAAATTTTGCCATTTATGGGAGATTTGATATAACTTAAATCTAAGTCGGCTTTTGCTTGTTGAACAGATGTTGTTGCACTATTGACTTCGGTTTGTGCGACCTGAACATCTACGCTACGCACTTCACTAATACTAGTAAGTTGTGCTTGTGCTTGCTTGCGTTGTGCTTGGAATGTGTCTTGAGTTCGCTTAAGGGTGGCTTGGGCTTCTGTTAGTTGCTGTTGTGTAGTCTTTAGTTGCAAAGCTTTGGTATCTGCTACAGAAGCCGCGATCGCACCTTGTTTATATAATTGCTGATAGCGATTATTTTCGGCTTGAGCATTATCTACTTCCGCCTGGATGCGGTCAATTGTCGCCTGTTGTGTCGCAACATCCCCTTTATATTGTGGCTCTAAACGAGCGATTACAGCCTTTTGAGCATCGACATCTCCAGTTTTACCTCCAGATTTCACCTGCGCTAATTTCGCTTTGGCAACTTGCAACTGGTCTAAAGCCTGTTGTAAAGCTGTTTTAGAACGACCATAATTTTCTAAATAGGCCAATAATTGCCCAGCCTTAACCGCATCTCCTTCTTTCACCAACAGTCTGTCTACTCGTACCCCATTATTAGAAGTAGGAGCAGTCAAAGTAGTAACTTCGCCTTCTGGCTCCAAACGTCCCAAGGCTGTCACAGCAACTTTCGCAGGTGTGGTGGCAGCTTTTGGAGGGTTGGCTGGCGCTGTCACAACTTTCGGTTTAGACCAATAGGGTGTCAAACTATAGAAAGCGATTAATCCAGCCGCTAAAGTGAGAGAAGCTGCTAAAATTAGTTGCGATCGGCCTGTGGGTTTTGTGAATAATCGACTTTCTTTATTTACTGCCATATTTTCATTCCAATTCTGCTTTTTTAGAGAATATCCTGGTTATATTTAGTCGATTAGAATAGACTCATCTGCAAATTACCAAGAGGGTTTTTACTCTAGGTTTTCTACCTTAATCAAGTAGATGGGTCTAAATTGGTTTTATATGAATTGTTGTACGCTTTTACCGCCCAAACTTACTATTGTGGCGTGAAAATTAATGGCGTGTTACTTCAAAGCTTCCTAAGTTATATCCTAATTTGACATCTAATCCCGTAGCGTAAAATACAATAATGATAGTCAGAAAATTTAACTTTCAAGAAAGACGAAGCGCTAATAAAAATCAACTAAAAACTTTGGCAAACTTGTTATTAACTATGGCGTAAAAGTTGATTATTGTCAACTCATTTAATTTGCATAAGTCCTGATTCTCTAACTCGAATATTTGATAGCAGTAAGATTAGATGCTGAAAAAATGTACCGATCGCTAATCTCTTGTCTAGCCATTGAATACCTACAAATAGTTAGTTATTAAGCAGATTTGATATTACTAACAGATTATGATTATCAAGGTTGTGTAATATAAGACATTCTTCTAGCGATTTCTAGTAGGGTAATTTATCAATTGCTCCTACTTAAGCTATTAACCCTGCAATTGATTACAGAGCGAGTCAGTTTGTAGATGAGATGCAAAATCTGAGCTTTGTTTCGGTTCACTTTTTACTAAAGACTCATTTCACTCATATTATGTTTATCAAGCAACATAGTAAAAATTAACATTTGCTTTATAAATAACCACTTTGCTTCTTAACTTCACTTATATTGAAAAATGACCAAAAGCTTCGAGGTAGAAGGCAGGAAGTAAAAACTGAGATAAATTTCTCACATATTTTTATAGTTATAAATTATACTTTGATGCTGGATTTTATTCAAAACTCACATCGGTAACAGGATATGGTTATTTATAAAATAACTTTAAAGGAATGATTTAGTTTCTGTAAAGTATGTTAGTGTTTTTATTAATTCAATGCTTTAAAGTGGTTATACAAACTAGTTATTTAATTGAGATTTGGAAATTAAAAATAACTAAAGATAACTGCTTCGTCTTCAGCTTGCGATCGTTTGATTACGTTTTCAACTTGCATAAACTCAGATTAAAGGCGGTGTCTTTTCTGTAACGAACTTGTCAACTTTACTGGGTAGAATACCATAAAATATATTATCCCGAACGTTGAAACTAGCCATGACATCGATCGAGATACAGAACGTTGTCTGGTTAGGCTAGATAATCAAACAGTTTCGGGTGAAAAAAGAGTTTCTGTTTCCTTAGCTACTCCTCAGTTTTCATCGCTCCAGTAGGATACCATTGCTCAAAATCTCTACTATTACAAATGGATTGAATTCACTGGTCAAGCAGCTATTACACTCCAAGACTATTTTACCAGTTTTAACAACGTCATCGACCTATTGTCGCAATATCAAAAGTCTAGTGTCGTCTAACATTTTTTTGCGATTGCAGTATGCCAAAATCGCCTATAAATCTAAGGCTTTATGAGGGCAGTATGTGTCGTGTGGTGTTGATTTGGATACGAGCATTTAGCTTACAAGACAAGAGTTTTTGATTATTTAGTAGGCAACAGAAATTACTGTAGCTACACAATCCACAGTACTAACTATGCCCTATGTCTGCTTATTCAATTGATACTGCCTTAGCGGAGTTAGAGAGCCTGATCAATCATTGTGAACAGGCTGTGATGAGGTCTATAGAGGAAAAAAGCATGAAGTCAGATAAGCCAAATAAACCAGTGTCAACTAACAAAATTAACAGACAATTACAACACAATCCTATTGCGATCGTGGGGATGGCTTCTCTATTGCCTCAAGCGAGAAATTTACGGGAATATTGGCAAAATATAGTCAATAAAATTGACTGTATTACTGATGTTCCTTCTACTCATTGGAGTGTTGAGGATTATTACGATCCGAATCCGAGAACTACTGAAGATAAAACCTATTGTAAAAGAGGTGGGTTTCTTCCAGAGGTTGATTTTAACCCGATGGAATTCGGTATCCCACCCAGCATTTTGGAAGTCACAGATGTATCGCAACTATTAAGTTTAGTAGTTGCGAAAGAGGCGATGGAAGATGCAGGTTATGGCGAAAAACGTGAGTTTAGCCGCGAGACTGTTGGGGTAATCTTAGGCGTGGCGATGGCCAAGCAGTTAGGAATGCCACTTTCTGCGAGGTTGGAATATCCTATTTGGGAAAAAGCACTTAAAAGCAGTGGTTTATCTGATGAAGATACGCAAAAAATCGTTGAGAAGATTAAAAGCGCTTATGTGAAATGGGATGAGAATGCTTTCCCTGGAATGTTAGCGAATGTGGTGGCGGGGAGAATTGCCAATCGCCTCAATTTTGGCGGGATGAATTGTGTTGTTGATGCTGCTTGTGCTAGTTCCTTTGGTGCTTTGAAAATGGCAATTAGTGAGCTAGTTGAGCATCGTTCGGATATGATGCTGACTGGTGGTGTTGATACCGATAACACCATTATGGCTTACATATCATTCAGCAAAACACCGGCGGTTTCTCCTAGTGAAAATGTCAAACCTTTTGATGCTAAATCTGATGGGATGATGTTAGGCGAAGGTATTGGGATGATTGTCCTGAAACGTTTGGAAGATGCTGAACGGGACAACGATAAAATCTATGCCGTAATTAAAGGTATTGGTACCTCCAGCGATGGACGTTACAAGAGCATTTATGCTCCTCGGAAAGAAGGCCAAGTTAAAGCTTTAGAACGTGCTTATGAAGATGCCGGCTTCTCTCCCGCTACTGTTGGTTTGATGGAAGCACATGGCACCGGGACAATGGCGGGAGATCCGACAGAATTCGGTTCTTTAAAAGACTACTTTGATGGACATGATTCTAAAAAACAGCACATCGCTTTGGGTAGTGTAAAATCACAAATTGGACACACAAAAGCGGCTGCGGGTGCGGCGAGTTTGATTAAAACTGCTTTGGCTTTACATCACAAAGTATTACCGCCCACTATTAACATTACTGAGCCAAATCCCAAACTCAACATTAAAAATTCATCGTTTTATTTGAATACCGAAACTAGACCTTGGATTCGTCCAGAAGGGGAAGCACCGAGACGCGCTGGGGTGAGTTCTTTTGGGTTTGGTGGTACTAATTATCACGTTGTTTTGGAAGAATATGAAGCCGACCAAAACCACGCTTACCGCTTACATAGTGGTGCTAGTGAAATGCTGTTGTTTGCTCCCACAGTAGAGCAATTGCTGAGTAAATCGGAAGAGATTTTAGGTAAGTTGCGTTCACGAAGTGACTCCGAAGGAGTATCGCCTGAAGCACTTACATACTATGCTCAATTAGTCAATGAGTGCAAATCACAACAGATTCCCCTCTCTGCTGCGAGATTTGGCTTTGTCGCTGAAAATCTCGAAGAAGCTTGCAAGTTGCTGCAAACTAGCATTGACTGGCTAAAACTCAAAGGTTCAGCAGCATCTTGGGAACATCCTCAAGGGATTTATTACCGCGCCTCTGGTATGGAATTGGGCGGAAAAGTTGTCTCTCTATTTTCTGGTCAAGGTTCGCAATACTTGGAGATGGGTCGGGAATTGGTGATGAATTTCCCGTTGATGCGCCGTCTTCATGGCTATATGGATAGCCTGTTAATTAAGGATAATTTACAGCCGCTTTCTGAGATTGTTTTCCCTCATCCTGTGTTTGAGGAAGCCGAAAAAAATGCTCAAATTGCTGCCCTACAGCGCACAGAATACGCTCAACCAGCCATCGGGGTGTTGAGTGCAGGGATGTACAGCATATTGCAACAAGCTGGGTTTAAGTCCGATTTTGTGGCGGGTCACAGCTTTGGAGAACTGACAGCGTTGTGGGCTGCGGGGGTTTTGAGTACTGAAGATTACCTGTTTTTGGTGAAAGCTAGGGGTCAAGCAATGGCTGCACCCGAAGACCCGGATCATGATGCGGGTAGTATGCTGGCTGTTAAAGAAGATATCAGCAAAGTGGAAGCTGTGCTGAGAAATTTTCCGCAGGTTGCGATCGCTAATCAAAATTCTCCCACTCAATTTGTCTTGGCTGGCCCTACCGCAGAAATCGCAAAAGTCAGAGAGATTTTGCACGAGAAAGGATATACAGCTGTATTGTTACCTGTATCAGCAGCGTTCCATACACCGCTAATCGCCTTTGCTCAGAAATCCTTTGCGATCGCTACTAAGTCTGTCAAGTTCCAAAGTCCGAAAATCCCTGTTTACAGCAACGTCACGAGTAAGCAGTATCCGAAGGAAGCCCAAAGCATTCAAAAAATTCTGGAAACGCACCTTTCTAATTCAGTGCTGTTTAAACAGGAAATTGAAAATATCTATGCAGCCGGTGGTACTTGCTTCGTGGAATTTGGGCCGAGGAGAATTTTGAGCAACTTGGTGAAAGATATCCTTGGCGATCGCCCTCATCTTACTGTATCTCTGAACCCCAGCACTCAAAAGAATAGCGATCGCTCCTTACGAGAAGCAGTTGTGCAGTTGCGGGTAATTGGTTTGACTTTGAATAACCTCGATCCCTACCAACTTCCCCAAACTATCCCGCCAATTGAGACAAAGAAGACATTAAATGTCCGTTTGAATGGCATAAACTACAGATCCGAAAAAACGAAAAATGCCTTCGCTTTAGCTTTGCAGGATGGGCATAAAGTCACATTACCCACTCCAGAACATTTTGATGCACCTTTGTTTAGCAGTCCAGGTGTGACTCCGACTCTCGCAGCGATCGAAACTAATGGACATAAAAAAACAGATGCGATCGCTACTAAGATAATCACCCAAACAGAGCAACAAATGAATCCTGTGACCCTTTCACAACCAGCCCAGGAATCTAAGATGCAACCAACACCAGAAAAACTGACAAATTACGAACAACTTTTAGCAAGTTTAGAATATCTCCTGACACAGTTCCAGGAAAATCAAGCCGAGAATTTACAAGTTCACGGTACTTATCTCAACCATCAAATGGAATACGCCAAAGCGTTTTTCCAACTAATGCAACAGCAGAATTCCTTGTTGAGCGAAAGTAAATCAACAGGCGAAACTGCGAAAATGAAGTTAGTTGTCATGGAAAGCTTAGAGCGTAGCATGATGCAGTTTCATTCCCAACAAGGTGAAACTCTACGCATCCATGAGCAATATCTCCAAGAACAGTTGGAATATACGAAAAACTTTTTCCAACTCATCCAGCAAGAATATTCGCAAATTATCTCAGGTGAAGGCGTAAGCCAACTCACAGAGAAACTAAGCGAGTTAATTCCTTTCACCACAGAAGCACCAGTAACCGCCACTACCAAGATAGTAGACAGCCAGCCTGTAACTGAGGCGATCGCTAAAAATGTTACCCAAGTACCTCTACCGGCTGCTGTAGAGCCTGTAGTTGAAACTTCCTACTCCCCCCTTCCGACTCCCCACTTCGCCACTGTCGAGACAATAGAGCCACCTGTCCCAGTTGTAGAACCTCAAGCCGAGGTTGTAGTGAAAATTAGCTCACCTCCAGTCACCGAAGTTGTTGCATTTACCCCAGAACCAGCACCCGTATCTAATGCAACCATCGATATTGTTGACTTGGATAAAAACCTCTTAGCCATCACCAGCGACAAGACGGGCTACCCAGTCGAAATGCTGGAAATGGACATGGATATGGAGGCGGATTTAGGAATTGACTCGATCAAACGGGTAGAAATTCTGGGAGCATTACAGGAAATGTACCCCAACCTACCCAAACCCAATTTAGAAGAACTAGCAGAAAAACGCACCATCGGTCAAGTTGTCGAGTATCTGCAATCCCACGCCTCCAACAGTGTCTCGGTAGAAATTGCCATTCATGAAGTACAACCAGCAATCGAAATTGCAGTAGAGGCTACACCAGTAGTTGAACCTGAAGTCAGCGTAGTTGTCGCATTCACCCCAGAACCCGCAACCAGTGATGAATTTGCCAACTTAGGTGAAACCCTGTTAGCCATCACCAGCGACAAAACCGGCTATCCAGTGGAGATGCTGGAACTGGAAATGGACATGGAAGCCGACTTGGGTATTGATTCCATCAAACGGGTAGAAATCTTAGGGGCGATGCAAGAAATGTACCCCAACTTACCCAAACCGAATATTGAAGAACTCGGAGAACTCCGCACCATCGGTCAAATTGTTGATTACCTACAGCAGTTAGCTGGAGGTGAAAAAAAAAAGTCTGAGCCTGAGTTTGTCCAACAGCCACCGGAATTAGAGCATAGTATCCAGCGCCATCCGGTCAAACTCAGAAGCTTACCACAGCCCGATTATTTGGATTTCACGTTACCAGAGGGACACATCGGTTTAATCACCGATGATGGTTCCCTCACCACCTATAAATTAGCTGAATCCTTAATCGAGAAAGGCTGGAAAGTAGTAGTTATCAGCTTTCCCCAATCGCTCATCGCCCAACAAGCGCCCTTACCCACAGGAGTAACCCGCGTCACCTTGGCTAACTTGAGCGAAGAACATCTCCAACAACAACTCCAAGCGATCGCCTCTCACTGCGGAGCGATTGGGGCTTTCATCCATCTACATCCGATATTTATAGGAAATAACACCGGGAGTATTTCTTATAACGAAGTAGAAAAGGCGATCGTCAAGCACGTATTTTTGATGGCGAAACACCTGAAACCCTCCCTCAACGAAGCCGCAAAGCATGGACGTAGTTGTTTCTGCACAGTTGCTCACCTTGATGGAGCCTTCGGTTTAGAGTATAAAGTCAACTTTGGTGCGATCGGTGCTGGTTTATTCGGATTAACCAAAACCCTCAGATGGGAATGGCCAAAAGTTTTCACCCGTGCGATCGATTTGAGTCCCAGACTTGATGCTAAACAGTCAGTACAAAACATTATCGCCGAACTTCACGACCCCAACCTTTATATAAGTGAAGTTGGCTACGGCTCACAAGGACGAGTTACGATTATCGCCGATTAATTAGTTCTTTGATATAGCAGTCTTATTTGAGTTGTGAAAATTCCTGTTTTTAACGAACCGCAAAGGACGCAAAGAGCGCAAAGAAAAGAAATAAACAGAGAATTTCACAAATTTTTAAGACTGCTATTAGTATGTTTTTACTTTTTTGCTACTACAACAAGATTGCCCATTTCTCTTACTTTGCGACGGCAGTCGCTACAACGGGGGGAACCCCCGCAACGCGCTGCCTCTCCTTTGCGCCCTTTGCGGTTCGTATATCCAAAAAACCAATTTATGCAGGTATTAACGAGGATTTATGATACAAACAGCCCCATCATCAGTCTTTGTCGTGAGCGGCGGTGCAAAAGGGATTACGGCTGAGTGTACTATCAGATTAGCCCAACAGCAACCCTGCAAATTCATTCTCCTCGGTCGCTCCGAACTATTAGAAACCGAACCAGCTTTTGCTCAAAATTCCGATGAATCCGCATTGAAAAAATGCATCATGGAAAATCTTCTTTCCCAAGGAGAGAAGCCCACACCCATGAATGTACAAAAAATATATAACAAAATAACCTCCAGCCGCGAGATTAAAAAGACTCTCGCAGCAATTGAAAAAACCGGAGCGAAAGCAGAATATATCAGCGTCGATGTTACAGATACCCAAGCTTTACAAGAAAAGCTGGCTAATGTTGGGTCGATTACAGGAATCATTCACGGCGCGGGAAACTTAGCTGATAAGTTAATTGAAAAGAAAACAGAAGAGGATTTTGAAAAAGTTTACACCGCCAAAGTTCAAGGCTTAGAAAACCTGTTGGCTTGCGTCAACCCTAATGAACTTCAACATTTAGTTTTGTTTTCTTCCGTAACAGGCTTTTACGGAAATCCTGGACAATCTGATTATGCGATCGCTAATGAAATTCTGAACAAATCAGCCCATATATTTAAGCAAAGTTATCCCTCATGTCATGTAGTCGCTATCAACTGGGGCGCTTGGGATAGTGGAATGGTGACAGCAGAATTAAAGAAGATTTTTCAGGAGCGAAAAATTGAAATAATTCCCATTGCAGTCGGCGCACAAATGCTCGTAAAAGAAATGGATAATACCAATCATGCAACCTCACAAGTTGTTATTGGTAGTCCACTAGTTCCAATGGGGTCGGAGTTAGATTCAGAACTACGAACTTATCGTATTCGTCGCCAAATGACATTAGAGGCTAATCCATTTTTATACGATCATACTATTGCTGGTTCTCCAGTTTTGCCAGCAACTTGTGCAATGACCTGGATTATCAATGCCTGTGAACAATTATATCCTGGTTATCGGTTGTTTAATTACCAAGACTTTAAAGTTTTGAAGGGGATTACTTTCAATGAAACATTAGCGAAAGAACACATTTTAGAAATCGAGGAAATTGCTAAAGTTAACTTAGAAAGAATCGAACTTAAAGCCAAAATTTCGAGTAAAAACCCAGAAGGGAGAATTCATTATCATTTTAGCGCTCAACTCAATCTCCAGCGAGAAATCCCAGATATACCAACTTATGAATCTCTCAATCTCGAAGAAGATAATATCATCACCGCTACCGGAAAAGACTTTTATCAAAATGGTGGGGCGACATTATTTCATGGCCCCGGTTTTCAAGAAATCAAAAGAGTTTTAAACATCAGTCCTGAAAAAATTACAACAGAATGCCTTTGGCCAGAACTCACAGCACAACAACAAGGACAATTCCCCGTCCAATGGGTAAATCCTTACACAACAGACTTGAGTATGCACGCCTTATGGGTTTGGACACAACACTTTCATGAAGAAGGTTGTTTACCTGGAAAAGTCGAAAAATTTGAACAATTTGCGATGATACCACATAACGAAACATTTTACGTTTCTTGTGAAGTACTAGCCAAGACATCGAGTAGTGCGATCGCTAACTTTAGCATACACGATCGCCAAGGTAAAATCTATTCACGAATGCTCGGCGCTCACGCTATTATTTGGTCAATGAAATTGCTTAGAAGCTAATAATCTTCCTTTACCACTCAACATCCATATAGCAATCCTAAATCAGTTGTAAAAAACTCTCTTTATTCTTCTCTCTGCGCTCTCTGCGCCTCTGTGGTTCGATTAAAAACAGTATTTTTCACAACTCAAATAGGATTGCTATAACTTGCCACTTCAAAGTTTGGGGAACAGCGTAAATCCTGCCTGTTAAATATCTCTTGCTAAATACCCAAACTCGGAGCATATAAATCGTGGAAAAAATAGCCATCATCGCATTATCATGCCTATTCCCCGATGCTAAAAATCCTGAAGAATACTGGCAAAATATCGTCAATCAAAAAGATTCGACATCCTCTGCAACCGTCGAAGAAATCGGAGTAGACCCGACAATATTTCACAATCCAGTCAAAGGTACACCAGACAAAACTTATTCCCTCAAAGGCGGTTACATCCGCAACTTCCAGTTTAATCCATCTGAATACAATCTACCATCAGAATTTGTTGCTGGTTTAGATAACACCTTCAAATGGTCATTGTATGCGGCTAAACAAGCAATTTTACAGAGTGGTTATTGGGGTAATCAAACTGTTCTTGCAAAATGCGGCGTAATTTTAGGTAATTTGTCATTCCCAACAAAATTATCTAATCAATTATTCTCTCCAATATACCAGCAATCTATTACCCCTGCCGTCAGAGAACTTTTGCAGTATGAAGACTTTGATTTAGCTGCTCTCCCAAGTGCAACTAAAGCGTCTTTTCACAATGCTTTGATATCTGGCTTACCAGCATCTATCATTGCTCAAGCTCTATCTCTATCCCAGATTAATTTATGTCTGGATGCTGCTTGTTCGTCATCATTTTACGCGATTAAACTAGCATCTCATTACTTATGGTCACACAAAGCTGATGTCATGTTAGCTGGAGCTATAAGTTGTGCTGATTCCCTATTCGTGCGAATGTTGTTTTCCGGTGTTCAAGGGTATGCAGAAAACGGTATCAGCCGCCCCTTAGATAAATCATCGAGAGGGCTAATTCCCGCCGATGGTGTGGGGATGGTGATGCTGAAAAGATATTCTGATGCCGTTAGCGATGGCGATAATATTCTCGCTACTATCTGCGGTAATGGACTCTCGAATGATGGGAAGGGTAAACATTTACTCAGTCCAAATCCTAAAGGACAAGTCCTAGCATTTGAACGAGCCTATAATGAGGCAAATTTTAGTCCCAAAACTATCGATTATTTAGAGTGTCACGCCACCGGCACATTGCTAGGAGATACAACCGAATTCAACTCCATCGAAACATTCTTTGGTCAAAATCAAGCTGCGCCTCTAGTGGGTTCTGCTAAGGCAAATACTGGTCACTTGCTAACTGCTGCTGGCATGGTTGGCTTGACTAAAGTGATTTTGAGTATGTCTCATGGTGTAATTCCAGCAACCATGAATGTTTCGGAACCTTTAACATCAGAAAAAAGTACAATTTCTGCCGATAAAATTGTTAGAACAGCTACAGCATGGCCGGATAATAACACATCCATTAAACGGGCTGCTATTAGTGCTTTTGGATTTGGCGGCACTAATTCTCATCTGATTTTAGAACAAGGAAATACAACACAATCAGTTGAATCAAGTCCACCTGTTCCACCTGCCAAAATTGCGATTGTTGGCATGGATGCCTTTTTTGGTAACTGCAATGGCTTAGATGCTTTTGAACGCAGCATTTATGATGGAACACAACATTTTACTTCCCTACCGCCTCAAAGATGGCATGGGATAGAAAATCAAGAGAATGTCCTGAAAGAGTACGGTTTAACAGATGGTAAAGCACCAGTAGGGGCATATATCAAAGATTTTGAAATCGATACTTTATCGTGCAAAATCCCACCAAATGAGATAGAAAAGTTAAACCCACAACAATTATTGCTCTTGAAGGTTAGCGATCGCGCCGTCAAAGATGCGAAACTACAAGAGGGTGGCAATGTCGCAGTTATAGTCGCTGCCGAGACAGAATTCTCTGTGCATCAGCTACAACAACGATGGAATCTATCATGGCAAGTTAAGGACGGCTTACTTAACCAAGGAATTTCTCTACCTGCTGAACAACTGGCGCAACTGGAAACCATTGTCAAAGATAGCATTCACCAACCAGTAGAAATCGGCGAATATGTGAGTCACATCGCCAACATCATGGCAAGCCGGATTTCTGCTTTATGGAATTTCACTGGCCCTGCATTCACCGTCAGCGCTGGCGAAAATTCCGCCCTCAAAGCCTTGGAAGTTGCCCAAATGCTACTCGCTACTGGAGAAGTAGACGCGGTGGTTGTGGGTGCGGTAGATTTAGCCGGCGGTGTGGAAAATGTCTTATTCCGCAGCCAATTTGCCCCAATTAATACGGGTGTGAATACGTTGGGTTACGACCAACAAGCTAATGGCTGGACGGTTGGTGAAGGTGCCGGTGCTGTCGTCCTCAAACGCTACGAAGCTGCGAAGGAAGATAATGAACGCATCTATGCAGTAATTGATGCTATGAGTTTCGCACAAGGTAATTCTACTTTGGGTAACACTCAGGTAAAACCTGATGCCTCAGCTATCAGTGATGTCTGCAAACAAGCTTTCCAGATGGCGGAGATTCAACCCACCGAGGTTAACTATGTGGAAGTCTTCGGTAGTGGCGTTCCCCAGGAGGATGAAGCGGAAATTACAGGTTTACTGCAAGCTTATCCGAAAGTGGGCAATGGTTTGCATTGTGCATTGGGCAGCGTCAAAGCCAATATCGGCCACACCTATACAGCATCGGGAATTGCTAGCTTAATCAAAACCTCCCTCTGTCTTTATTACAGGTATATTCCCGCCACACCCAAATGGTCTGGTGTCAAAACACCGCAAGTATGGGAAGGTAGCCCTTTCTATGTGGCAATGGAATCAAGACCTTGGTTTGTCGATAAAGGCGGCACACGCAGAATAGCAGCAATTAATAGTATGGGTATAGATGGGAGTTACGCCCATTTAATCTTATCGGAGGAACCCAGCCAAGAGGAGCGGGATAACAGATATTTGCAACAAATGCCTTTTCATCTGTTTCCGATAGCAGTTAGCGATCGCACCACCATTTCCGATCTTCTAAACAATCTCCAACATACCATAGAAGCGAGTTCTTCTTTATCAGCTACCGCCAGCGAGACATTTGCTACCTTTGAACAGCATTCTAATCCAAAATACGTCTTATCAATTACAGGACGTAACACAAAAGATTTACTCAAAGAAATTGAATCTGCCCGCAAAGGTGTAAATAATGCCTTTGAAAACGGCACAGATTGGCAAACACCTTTAGGAAGTTATTTCACAGCGAAACCATTGGGTAAAACTGGGGCAGTTGCTTATGTTTACCCCGCAGCCGTCAATTCTTATATTGGCATTGGTCGCAGTGTATTCCGATTATTTCCAAAAGTATTCGAGGACTTAAAAAGTAACAACCTCTACAACCGGGCTGCCGATGTTGAAAAACTGGTTTATCCCAGAAGTTTACCTAAATTGGCAACTAGGCAACTAGAAACACTCGAAAAGCAATTGTTAGATGATTCACTGGCAATGTTTGAAAGTGAAATCGCCTTTGCTAGATACATGACGGCAATTTTTCGAGATGATTTTCAAGTCAAGCCACAATCTGTTTTTGGGTATAGTTTGGGTGAAACTAGCATGATGGTTGCCCAAGGAGTTTGGAGTGATTTTGAGGGCGGAAGTAACACCTTAAACTCATCACCTCTATTTGGCGATAAGTTATCTGGTCCGAAAAATGCTGTGCGTGAATATTGGGGATTAACAGATTCACCAAACAACAATTTTTGGAATACCTATGTTCTCATGGCTACTCCATCCCAAGTTAGAGAATGCCTAAAACATGAGAATCGTGTCTACTTAACTCAAATAAATACACCAGAAGAAGTATTAATTGCTGGTGAAGATGCCGCCTGTAAGCGAGTGATTACAACATTAGGTTGCAACTCTTTCCCCGCTCCCTTCGACCATGTGATACATTGTGAAGCGATGCGATCGCAGTACGAAGAAATCAAGAAAGTAAACACCTTACCATCGCAAAATCTCCCCGGTATCGTTTTTTACTCAGCCGCCGATTATCAGCCAATTCTTCTAGAAAGTAATGTAATTGCTCACAACATCGCCAAAGGATTATGCCAAGAACTTGATTTTCCGCAATTAGTTAATCGTGTCTACGGCGATGGAGTCAAAATATTTCTAGAAGCAGGTGCCGGTAACGTTTGTTCACGATGGATTGATAAAATTCTCGACAAAAAAGAACACATCACAGTCTCTCTAAATCGTCGAGGGATGGATGACCATGCTGCAATGGTCAAAGCATTAGCAAAACTACTCAGTCATCAAGTCAACGTGGATTTATCACCACTGTATAGCAAAGCCCAAGAAACTGCTAATAAAAGTAAAGCAACATTGAGAACAGTTACCTTGGGTGGAAAAGCAATTGCGGCTACAATTTTGAGCGACGAAAATCGCAAAATAGTTAAAGATTTGATTGGGGATATTAGGAGCGAACGCTTCAAAAAACAGCATCTAAATATACCTAATCTCCAACAATCTGAAATCACAGATTATCTTAACACCTCCAAGCAAAAAAACCAACAAGAAAATTACTCCCTTAACATCTTGCCTCAACCAGAAGAAGTAAAACCGAAAAATATCATTGATAACGGTTTTGAAACGAAAGAACAATTACAATCTTCTGAGTCAAACGCAATTGGGCTGCAAAATCCTGCTTCTTCCCCACCAGTCATCACTCAAAAAATTAGTAGCATCATCAGCATGTTCGATTTAAATAAGACCCAGTATCAAAAGCTCAATGCGAATAATTCCAAGATAACCAAAGCACACACAGCCTTCTTACAAGCTAGACAAGATTACAGTCAACAAATGAGCGAAATAATTCAATTACAACTAGCTTGCGCCCAAAACTTGCTCAACGAAGAATCTTAATAAGTAGGTAGGCGCAATTAAAGCTAACTAGCTAAGGCTGTCATTTGTCCTTTGTCATTGGTCATTAGTAAGGGTTTTAAGCCTATTTACGTTTCGTAGCATACTTGAATTTTTTCGCGCCAACTTACTTATCTCATACCAATTCTCTCTAAACTTTCTCTTCCTTCGCGCCCTTTGCGTCCTTTGCGGTTCGTTTAATTATTTATTACGTGCATCTCCAAGAGAATTGGTATTACTATCTTCCTCTGTGTTCTCTGCGCCTCTGCGGTTCGTAAAAAATAAAACCTAGACTCCGATAAAAAGTCTACACCCTTCATATCATCCATTGCTTGTAAACCGAGGGATAACTGACGTGACAACCGTAGATACGGTACTAAGTAAACACGATAATGGCCTTAACTTCTCCCCCTGGTCTTATAACAAAAACCAGGTTTGGAAAGGTTCTTTAGAAACAGTATCTTTCGAGAAACAAACCATCAAAAATAAATTGATGGTATTAGATAAACCCTGCTACATCGTGAAAATTGCCGGAAAAATCGGAGTCACGAACGAGGGTTATTTATCCCCAGGTGATAATGGCACAACAGCACAAATAGAACTGCTAACATTTGCCGCCCCAATCCGTATCCAACAATTTGGAGATCCCAATTTTCTCTCCTCTCATGGAGTAAAATATGCTTATGTTACCGGCGCAATGGCTGGCGGAATTGCTTCTGAAGAAATGGTCATTGCACTCGGAAAAGAGCAAATTTTGAGTTCCTTCGGTGCAGGTGGTTTAACCCCAGAACGTTTGGAAGCAGCCATTAATCGAATTCAACAAGCTTTACCTCAAGGGCCTTATGCATTTAATTTAATTCACAGCCCCAACGAACCTGCGATTGAACGCCGCGCTGTGGATTTATATCTCAAATATCAAGTGAGAACAGTAGAAGCGTCTGCATTTCTCGACTTAACCCCCAACATTGTTTATTACCGCGTTGCTGGGTTGGGGTTAAATAACGCCAATCAAATTGAAATCAAAAATAAAGTCATTGCCAAAATTTCCCGCCGAGAAGTTGCTACAAAATTTCTGCAACCAGCGCCAGCCAGAATTATCAAAGAACTTCTAGAACAAGGATTAATTAGCGAGTTACAAGCAACCCTTGCAGCTAAAGTTCCGATGGCTGATGATATTACCGTCGAGGCTGATTCTGGAGGACATACAGATAACCGTCCCCTGGTTTGTTTGCTGCCTTCTATTATTGCCTTGCGCGATGAAATTCAAGCCCAATATCATTACCAAACACCAATTAGAATTGGCGTAGCAGGGGGAATTGGAACACCACAATCAGCATTAGCAGCTTTTATGATGGGTGCTGCTTATGTAATGACTGGTTCCATTAATCAATCATGCGTTGAATCTGGGGCTTGTGAACATACCAAAAAATTATTAGCCCAAGCAGAAATGGCTGATATGATAATGGCACCAGCAGCCGATATGTTTGAAATGGGAGTTAAATTACAAGTTCTCAAACGGGGTACAATGTTCCCCATGCGAGCGCAGAAATTATTTGAACTCTATCGCGCTTATGATTCCATTGAAAGCATCCCCCTCGCAGAAAGAGAGAAATTAGAAAAACAAGTTTTTCGCAAAACTATTGCTGAAGTATGGGAAGGAACGGCGGCTTATTTATCCCAAAAGAATCCTGAGAAACTGGGGAAAGCAGTCAATAATCCTAAACTGAAAATGGCGTTGATTTTTCGCTGGTATTTAGGATTATCTTCTCGTTGGTCTAGTTCTGGTGAAAAAGGTAGAGAAGTCGATTATCAAATTTGGTGTGGCCCGGCAATGGGCGGTTTCAATGACTGGGTACGCGGTTCCTACCTGTCTGAACCAAATAATCGTCAGGTAGTTGATGTTGCTAATCAAATTATGACTGGTGCAGCCTTTTTGTACCGTGTCCAAAATTTGAAAATTCAAGGGCTACAAGCTTCCGATTATTACAGTCAATATCACCCTGTTCGTTCTACATCATTGTTGGAGATTTAAAAATGACTATAAAACAGTCTTTCACAGCAGACGATATTCAAGTATTTTTGGTATCTAACTTAGCTAAGTTGCTAGGAGTAGCAACTGATGAAATAGATGTCAAAGAACATTTAGAAAACTATGGGTTGGATTCAGCCCAAGCAATGATTCTGGTAAGTAACTTAGAAAAACTACTAGGATTTCAACCATCTCCCTTGCTTTTGTGGCATTACCCAAATATTGAAGCCCTTTCACAGCGTTTAGCTGAAGAAGTGCAAGAAGGTTCACCGATTCAAGATACAGGGGTGAAATCCTCTAATGCCAATGTTGCACCCTCAATTCTAGATTTAAGTGCTGAGGCTGTTCTTGACCCCACCATCAATCCCGGTGCTGCATCTAATGCGCCTGTAGCTGAACCCAAAAACATCTTTTTAACTGGAGGAACAGGCTTTTTAGGAGCTTTTATCATCCGGGAATTGCTACAAGAAACCAAGGCGGATATATATTGTTTAGTACGTGCTGCTAATGCCGAAGAAGGCAAAAGCAAACTCCAAAAGAATCTCGAACAGTATGCAATTTGGCAGGAAGAATTTAACTCCAGAATTATTCCGATTGTCGGCGATTTATCTCAGCCTTTATTAGGTGTTGGTTCTGAACAGTTTCAAATTTTAGCTGCAAATATTGATACTATTTATCATAGTGCTGCTTTGTTGAATTATGTTTTCCCATATTCAGCACTGAAAACAGCGAATGTTTTAGGAACGCAGGAAGTTTTGAGATTAGCTTGTCAAACAAAAGTCAAGCCTGTACATTACGTTTCTAGTGTTGCTGTTTTTGAATCCACTGCTTATGCTGGCAAGGTTGTCAAAGAGCAGGATGAATTCAATCATTGGGAAGGTATTTATCTTGGTTACTCACAAACTAAATGGGTAGCCGAAAAGTTAGTCAAAATTGCCCGTGACCGGGGACTTCCTGTAACTATCCACAGACCACCACTGATTTCTGGTGATAGTAAAACAGGCATTTGTAACACACATGACTTTATCAATTTGATGACCAAGGGCTGTCTACAAATGGGAAGTTTCCCTGATGTAGATTATATGTTAGATATGTCTCCTGTGGACTATGTAAGTAAAGCCATTGTTTATCTATCACGGCAGAAGGAATCTATAGGCAAAGCTTTCAATTTACAGCATCCTCAACCTGTTTCCTTGAAAATATTAGTTGATTGGATACGCTCTTTTGGTTATTCAGTTGAGATGATTCCCTACGAAAAATGGCAATCAGAGTTAATCAATAATGTGTCTTCTGTGGACAATCCTTTATATACTCTGCGACCATTTTTACTGGAACGCTGGTCTGATGAACAACTGACTATTCCTGATTTGTATCTGCAAGCTAGAAGACCTCATATTAGTTGCCAAGATACTCTCCATGCACTAGCAGGTAGTTCTATTGTTTGTCCGCCAATTGATTCTCAATTGTTTATGACTTATACGGCTTACTTGATTCAAAGCGGGTTTTTGAATATTGCTTAGAATTAGACGCGATGAATCGGTTTAGAAGTAGACGCGATGAATCGCGTCTCTACAAAGTACTACTGAATAGCCAATATTTCAGATACCAGTAACAACTCATATACTAACAGAGGCAATATAATTGCCCTGTTTTTTTATGCTCAATCATGTAAATTTTTAGTATTCACCCCTTGACAGAAGCAATCGAGGATAGAATGGTTAGTGTCGGGCATAAAAGTTTGATTTTATCTTCTGGCTGTTGTGAGTAATCAAAAGCCAACGCTAGTAGTTTGAAATAACCGAACTTTTTTAATGCCCAACTTTTTCGATGCATAAGTCCTAAATTTACGTTTGGATTTCTACATCTATCCAACGCATCACACAAGCATTTCAAAGGGTAATAACTCAAGACATTTCTCGTCGGTTGAGATATTACGCGTACTTAATTGTAGAACGAGAACCACTGTCAATGCAACGCAGCTTCATCAAGTTGAATTCACCAATATTCTTACATGAACACAACACACCAAAGACAGGGCAAACAAACTGCTCTTATTACTGGCGCAGCCGGTGGAATTGGCTACGAATTAGCGTGTATTTTTGCTGCTCATGATTACCATCTGGTCTTAGTAGACAGAAATGGGTTAAAGCTAGTAGAAATTGCCGCTAAATTTCAAGCAGAATTCGGAAATTTGGTCACAACTATTGTTAAGGATTTATCTATATCAACGGCTCCTGAAGAAATTTTCACGGAGTTGCAAAAAGCTGATATTAATGTTGATGTGCTGGTAAATAATGCTGGATTTGGTATCTATGGATTATTTCACGAAACAGACCTAGCGACTGAATTGGAAATGCTACAGGTAAATTTGGTGTGTCTCACCCATTTAACTAAGCTATTCGTGAAGGGGATGGTAAAGCAAGGTGAAGGTAAAATCTTAAACGTCTCCTCGGCTGCGGCTTTTCAACCTGGGCCGTTGATGGCGGTTTATTTTGCTACTAAAGCTTATATCTTATCGTTTTCTGAAGCGATCGCTAATGAATTAGAAGGTACAGGTGTCACTGTGACAGTTCTTTGTCCAGGCTCAACCGCATCTGCTTTTCATGAGCGAACTGGGATGGCTGACTCTAAGTTGCTCAAGGGTAAGAGGATGATGGATGCCCAAACGGTAGCCGAAATTGGTTTTCACGCCTTAATGAAGGGTAAAACCATTGTCATTCCTGGCTTTATGAATAAACTACTGGCAAAAAGCGTCAGATTTGTACCCCGAAAACTGGTGACAAAAATTGTTAGAAGTATGCAGGAAGATAAGTAAGCTGGTTGTCATTTGTCATTTGTCATTTGTTATTGGTTATTTATCCACAATATCTCTCTTGTTTCATCCAGGAGATGAGCTTAGTCAACATCAGTATTGCCAACATTTTAAGTTCCAGCCAAAATCTGCTATTGCAACAGCAGCAAGATAATTATTAGCAGGTACTAGTTCAAAAAGACTCCAGTCTTCAGTTATCTGCAATTTGGCTGGTTCTGTGGGAGTTAGCAATACTTCAACTTGCTCTAACTGGGATAGTCCGTCTCCAGTTGCTTTTAAGTAAGCTTCCTTACAAGTCCAGTAACGGAAAAATACCTCTTGTTGTTGGTTAGGGGATAGCGATCGCAACATCTCATATTCTCTCGCTAAAAAGAACCGTTTGGCAAGAGCTTCTAAGTCAGACATCGGGCGAATATATTCTAGGTCTACACCAATTGGGCAAGTACAATTCACTGCACACAAACCTAACTTTTGAGAATGAGACAAGTTAAACGCCAATCCACTATCGGCAAATGTCTCTGCTAATACTGGTTTGCCACGCTGTTGATAATTAAACTGTACTTGTGACGGCTTGATACCCAAATAGCGACCTAATATAGCTCTAAGAATACCACGACCAGCGATGAAACGCTGCCGATGTTCCTGAAAATAAAACCTTTCAGCACGAGCGATTTCGTCACTCGAAAGGGTTGTTCTCAAATGTTGTAAATTTGCTTCTGGTTGGTCAAGTTCTATGCGCCAGACATGAATCTCATCGGGCAATAAAGTTAAATCTGTTGGTGCAGGTAGCCAGAGAGGATTCATAATAATTCGTAAAATGAAACAAGTTCGGATTTGCTCTGCCAACAATGCTTGGTGAGAAATTTCTGAAACATCTCTTTTTTCTCTGACTCTGTGTTCTCTGTGCCTCTGTGGTTCGTTCTTTTACCCTTCAAACTTGCCTTGACGGACTACTACTATTAGGGTAAATTGTCGAATTTGCCAAGAGCCAAGCTTTTTCAGTCCAGGCATTATGAGATAACCCGACCTCTGGCACTTTTAATTCAAATGAATGGGGTGGTGATTCTAGCAAGAAGGGCAAACCCCGATCATGAGCCTCAACTAAGTTAACTATCCAAGGAAGAAAGTCTAGGATTTCTTTTGGTAATACAGTTAACTCGAAATCCCACAATAAATTTAGACCTCGGCAGACTTGTCCTTTTCTGATTACCGTGACTCTACCAGCACTTTTGTTAATAGCCAGTCGCAGAATGAATGGGCGGAATGGGACAAACTCATCGGGTGCTGTATAAGCGTATACATTTATATAGTTTAGTCTTTGCCTACGATCCATCCAAGATGCGATCGGTGAATTACTACTATAAGATGTACCAGTTACGATGGTTGGCATATTCATCGCCGCCGCAAAGTTAGAGTAGAATTTATGCCTTAGTTCATTAACAATATGTTTAGCTTCTGGGTTCATGGTTGCTACACCTATTACAAAAACGATACCTGCGGTAAGCTACCCTAACGCATGGCTTCATAAGAATTATTTCCTAAAACCCCCTGCGTCCTCGTGCTTTTCTTCAGTTAACCGAAACGCAAAAAAGGCAGACTCCTTGTCTGCCCTCAAGACCTTAGAGTTAAATTTTTGGTTTTAGACCTTAATAGCGGCCACCACCACCACCACCACCATAGTTTCCTCGTCTACCACCAGAGGAACCGCCGTCTGTCTTAGGCTTGGCTTTATTAACTTTTAAGCTTCTACCCATCCATTCAGCATTATCAAGGGCATCAATTGCCGCTTGTTCTTGTGCGTCTGATTCTAATTCCACAAAGCCAAAACCTCTCATCCGACCTGTTTCTCGGTCGATAGGCAATTGAACATTTTTGACAGTTCCATATTCTGCAAAGACTTGCCGGAGGTCATCTTCTTTAACCTCATAAGATAGATTACCGACGTAAATTGACATAAAATGTCTCCAGAATCAGAGGGTGTAGAGATTTAGATCCGGAGAGGTCTGTAATACAAGTATATATAAAAACAAACTGTACAGCCGAATTTCATCTTCCACGGATACTTTAACATAAATGGAGAAGTTCTGTTCTTAAGTAGCACTATACTTAACTTAATCTGTCGCTCTAAATATTTGGATAGTTGGCAAGACTGATTTAAAATCAACCTACCTGCGATCGCATGAAATTTGAAATCATTAAAAAGGTTTCAAAGAGTAATTAAATAATTCGTAATTCGTAATGACGCGACGCTCGAATACTCGCTAACGCTTCGCTATCGAAGACTCGCTAACGCTGCGCTAACGTAATTCGTAATTACGTTTTGTGTTAGTGATCGCTTGTAACGTAAAATTAGTTTCCATCCAGCATTTGCCCTGAGCTTAACGCCCATGTTTTGCGACTACCTCATTCAAATCCTCACTGCCCGTGTGTATGATGTTGCCCAGGAAACACCACTGGAGTATGCCCCAAATTTGTCTGCGCGGCTGAATAATCAACTCCTGTTGAAACGTGAGGATATGCAGTCAGTATTTTCCTTTAAACTGCGGGGTGCTTATAACAAGATGGTGCAACTGCCAGCAGAGATATTGGCAAAGGGTGTAATTGCTGCGTCTGCGGGGAACCATGCTCAAGGAGTCGCCCTTGCAGCCCAACGTTTAGGAACCAGAGCGATTATCGTTATGCCAGTAACCACACCCCAAGTAAAAGTGGATGCGGTGAGAATGAGGGGCGGAGCAGTGGTGTTATATGGAAACACTTATGATGATGCTTATAGCTATGCCCGTGAATTAGAAGTAGAAAAAGGATTGACCTTTATTCATCCCTTTGACGATCCTCATGTAATTGCTGGACAGGGAACAATTGGGATGGAAATTTTACGGCAATATCAGCAACCCATCCATGCGATTTTTGTCGCAATTGGAGGTGGCGGATTAATTTCTGGGATTGGGGCTTATGTGAAACGATTGCGTCCCGAAATCAAGATTATTGGTGTTGAACCAGTTGATGCAGATGCCATGTCTCAATCGCTCAAAGCCGGACATCGGGTGCGCTTATCCCAAGTGGGGTTATTTGCTGATGGTGTGGCGGTGCGCGAAGTAGGTGAAGAAACCTTCCGTTTATGTCAGCAGTATGTAGACGAGATTATTTTGGTGGATACAGACGATACTTGTGCAGCAATTAAAGACGTGTTTGAGGATACACGATCCATTTTAGAACCAGCTGGTGCATTAGCGATCGCAGCGGCCAAAGCCTACGCCGAACGAGAACAAATCGAGGGACAAACCTTAATTGCGATCGCCTGTGGTGCAAACATGAATTTCGATCGCCTCCGCTTTGTGGCAGAACGGGCAGAGTTCGGCGAACGCCGGGAAGCGATCTTTGCGGTTACAATTCCAGAGCAAAGGGGAAGTATTCGCCAGTTTTGTGAATGTATTGGCAACCGGAATCTGACCGAGTTTAATTATCGCATTGCCGACGAAAAAACAGCCCATATTTTTGTCGGCGTGCAAATTCAAAATCGTGTCGATGCTGCGAAGATGGTAGAAACTTTTGAAGCTCAAGGATTTGAAACCCTTGATTTAACAGACGACGAACTAACTAAACTACATCTGCGGCACATGGTAGGTGGGCACTCTCCCTTGGCTCAAAATGAATTGCTCTACCGTTTTGAGTTTCCCGAACGTCCCGGCGCATTGATGAAGTTTGTTACTTCCATGAGTCCCAACTGGAATATTAGTCTTTTTCACTACCGCAACAACGGTGCAGACTACGGACGAATCGTTGTTGGTATTCAGGTTCCCCCCCATGAGATGAAAGATTGGCAAGCTTTTCTCGATAACCTGGGCTATCGCTATTGGGATGAAAACAAGAATCCGGCATACAAGTTGTTTTTGGGATAGGTGGGAGTGGGGAGTGGGGAGATGAGGGAGATGTGGTTCGACTTCGCTCACCAACCGGGAGATGAGGGAGATAAACAAAACTCCTCTTGTACAGACGCGATTAATCGCGTCTCTCCTAACTCTTAACTCCTAACTCCCAACTCCCAATCCCCAATCTAACGAGAACTCCCCTTCAATATCAGATTAGAGTCCCAAGTATAGAAGCCGATTTGATTAGGAACCCTAGCGAATCTACCTGTCCGATAGCCTCTAGATAGTTCATTCAGTACCTTATTTTTGATCTCTCTAATTTGCTGAGAATCTAGTTCTCCATAAATTCCGGCGATGACTTCAGCAACGCTGAAAACTTTACCTGGATTTTCTTCCAACAGAGAGGTGAGGGCATCAATTAAGAATTGACCCTCAAAGGCTTTGAGCATCGGTACTGTTTTTGTCGGAGAAACGAAGGGCTTCTTATTTTTGTTTTTGATATTCCTAGAAGCACCATTACGATTACTTGGGGCTACCAAACTTAAATCCAGAGTATAACAACCTGGCTCATCGGGAATAGTTACCCAGTAATTCCTTTCTCTGCCTTGGGTAAGGGAAGATTGCACCCTACCTTTAACGACTTTGAATAGATGGGAATCTAATTCTCCATAGAGCGATCGCACGATAAAATCGATATGACAAACAGTACCTATCTGTTCTTGCAATAGCTGTTTTATGGCTTCCATTCGGGATATAGCGTGCTGATACTGAGGTAGCATCGGAATTTCTACTACCTTCGTTGAACTATCGTTGTTCTCTGGGGCGATCTTTGGATCTGTTGATGTCGTTAGAGGTTGACTCTCTTTTGTATCAACAGCAGCAGAAAAAGAATTATTTATCTCAACCCGATCTGAGTCTTTCCGTACTGACTCTAAAGACTCCACCAACTTGATTTCGTTGATGTCGTCAAGGGGTGATAAAAACCGCAAAGAACCTTCTGGGGAAAGATTTGAGGTTTCATCAGCCGCCGTCAATCTGGATATCTGTTCGTTGGTATCAGAAAAAGACCAGTTAGACAACAACGCTTCTACATGATCCAGCTGCTGTCGCGCTTGCACAAAGAGGCGTTCATACTCTTCTGTCAGGCGAGCATAATAGTCTCGTAATTCCAACAGTGGTGAGACAAAGGTGGCTGGAGGTGATTCTAATTGTCCATTTTGAGTCATAAGGCTTCAATTAATTTAAATCGATGTCACTTTTATAAGACATTGCTCTGGGTTTTGCTTTGTGAGATGCTGGCTGGGATTTTTTAGGCGGTTGGGGAGGGCGACATCTCTCACAATATAAGGGTCGAGGACCGAAAGTCTCGCGCTTTGTCAGATCGTTACACTCTTTACAGACAAACTGGAAAACACGAGTATGAATCTGTCTTTTGTGCGCCCTGACAGTATATTCCCTAACATCAATGAATTTACTTGCCATAATCAGGAATTGTGAATTGCCGTCGGATCAATGTCTTATCAATATAGCTATTCAAGCAAATCAAACCGCATCAGTGTGTGTTTATGTAGAAGTTTTATTGAAATCAGTGAATTTAACGCCTATCATAAAGCCTCTTCTTCATCCTAGATGGGTAATGCTTAATGAAGCCATTTCTGTCTAAAGAACAACCGCCCCCCAAAAACAGGAGGCGGCGATCGTTGTTAATCAAAATATAATTCCAATAAGTTTTATCGCTCTACTAGTAGCATGTCAAGTCAACTTCACTAGGTTAATAAGTTCGTAGTCAGGACTTTAGCCTTTTGTTAAGCCCTCAAGCACTTATTACTAACCCATCAATTTCAACTTGTGACTACTGCTGACTGGGAGTACCAGGTTGTGGGCGTAAACGGCGCAAAGAGTCCCGCAATTTATTCTGGCTAGTGTTATCTCTTCGCCGCCGCCGATTTGTAGTTGCTTGTGGCTTTTGTGATGAATCGGTAGCCGTTGGCTCACGCCGGATACGCCGTAATGACTCTGTTGCAGTTCCTTGAGTGCGAGTTGTCGTAGCTCCAGATGATGAGCTTGTGGCAGGACTTTCCCCTCTTTGAGGTTCCAACCGTCTACTAAATCCAGATATTGTAGGTCTTGTGGTTCTAGCTTCATTAGATGAAGGTATCAACACTCTACGCCTACGTTTTGGAGTTTCCTCTGTGGAGTTAGCAGCCGTTGTTTGCTGAGTTCTTTCTTGTGCTTGTCTTTGTGTTTTCCGTTCTTGAACTTGGCGGTATCGCCGTGAACCTTGTATAGCAAATTCAGTGGCAATCGATACCCCTTGTCTACCACCTTCTGCGGGTTTTAATTTCCAATTACGTGCTTGTCTCTTGGTTTCTTCATCCAAGTCGCGGTTTCCACTAGAGCGAGCAATCCGCACATTGGTAACATTGCCTTCTGCATCAGTATCTACAGCTACTTCTACTCTGCCTTCAACTCCTCGCCGTCTTGCTGCCTCTGGATACTTGGCATTACATTCACGGCAAGCTGCACGACCATTACCATCACCTGAACTGTTAATTTTTGGAGGTGTTGGCGCTATTGGTGCTGTTGCTACTGTCGGGCGATTTCCTACTCCATTACCTATACCACTGCCAATGCCACTGCCAGTACCACTACCAGTCCCACTGCCAGTACCGCTACCAATTCCACTGCCAGTACCACTACCAATGCCACCGCCAGTACCAGTGCCAGTACCTCCGCCAGTGCCAGTACCTCCGCCAGTACCTACAGCAATACCACTACCTGAGCCTAAACCAACACCAGAGCCGCCACCACCACCGCCACCTGCCGCACTTGCTTTGGAATCTCCAGATATAGCAGATCGTGGAACGGATGCAGATTTCCCAGGAACTTCTGGTGCTGATTGTGGAACGGATGCAGATTTCACCGGAACTTCTGCCTTGGTAGCAATTGCTTGTGGCGGCGTATTTGTCGGCTGTAGCTTCTGAGGGACTGCCGTAATCTGTTCTTGCTGCTGAACTTTTTCTACTGGCGGAGTTTCTATAGGCTGTTTTTGGACAACTTCTGGTTGTTTTTTTATTTCTTCTGGAATCTCTGCAATTGGTTTTTCTGGTTCGGCAGTCGGAGAATCCGCGATCGCCAATTCTATAGGTTCTTCCTCTGCTGTGGGTACTCTCGTCAAATAATTACTTATCCCAGAAGACAGTACGCCGATATGCAGCGCCAGTGAACCTATTAGACTGTAAGTCAGAAAAGACTTGAGAGCCTCAACTTCTTTGGAACGTTGCTCGACAGTAATGCCGGAAAAGCTCATAGCTATTGCTACCTATTCTCACTAATTTAGCTATCTTAGAATGCAAGGTTACAAATATCAAGTAAACAATTCAAATTATTTGCGATCGCGTTACGGAACCCTAAATAAAGCAAAAGCACCTTTTTAAACCAAAAATATCATGTTTTTTGGACAAAGTTAAGTTTTATTGCAATTAAGTTAAATTAATTTATATAAAACAAACCAACGAGTAAATAAAAATCATCATCGTTCCATTTGAAAAAATTCTCATTATATTTTATATTTTATTGAGAATAAGTTTCAGCTTTTCTCTAGATTCTGGTAGTCTGATTTTGTATTGGATGACGTTATAGAGGCACTACATGGGAATTCAAAATTTGTTTGCAGCAGGTGGTGTGGTCATGTGGCCCCTGTTGGCGTTTTCGGTATTGGGTGTAGCACTGATCGTCGAGCGGATCAGGTTTTGGATAAGAATCAATCAGCGTCAAAGCCGCGTAGTTCGAGATGTTTTGAATCTCTACCGACTCGATAATGTTGTCGGTGCAATGGATAAGCTTCAGAAAAACGCAGATTTGCCACTCGCCCGAATTTTTCTGGCGGCTTTAGAATTAGAGGAGCCAAATCCAGAAGAATTTCGTTTGGCATTAGAAAGCGAATCCCAAGCTGAAATACCTGTTTTAAAACGTTTCCAAAACCTTTTTGAGACTATCATTAGTCTTGCCCCACTGCTAGGTCTTCTCGGCACTGTTTTAGGATTGATAGCCTCCTTTGCTTCGCTAAATCTTGGTGACGTGGGAGGTAGCAAAACCACAAATGTTACGGCTGGGATTAGTGAAGCCCTGGTATCAACAGCATCAGGATTGATCGTTGCTATATTCATACTCATGTTTGCCAATACCTTCCGGGGACTGTATCAACGGCAAATTGCCCTGATTCAAGAGTATGGGGGACAGCTAGAATTACTTTACCGCCGTCGTTATGAACGAGGAGAAAAAACTTATGCGTCTACCAGATGAACCAGAGCTTCCGCTACAGATCAACATCGTGCCGATGATTGATGTGATTTTTGCAATTTTGACATTTTTCATCATGTCAACTCTGTTTTTAACACGTTCAGAAGGTTTACCAGTAAATTTACCGAAGGCCGCCACAGCTAAACAACAGCAAGTTCCTACTAAAATTACCATTACGGTAGATGAAAAAGAACAGATAAGCCTGAATCGTAAACCAATTGCAGTTGATGATTTAACAGCGCAAGTGCGGACTTTAGTTGGTTCTAATCCAGAAGTGTTAGTAATTATTAATGCTGATGAAAAAGTTGATTATGGCCGGGTGGTGGCGGTGATGGATCGGGTGCGTCAGGTTCCGGGAGCTAAATTAGCGATCGCTACCCAAAGAAAATAAATAGATATATTCTGCATCAGAAGTTCAGAGAGTCAGGAAAATTCTATATTCTGACTCCTAACTCCTAAATTGTTCTTCAATAATCTAGATTTTGCCAATATCAAGTTTAAGCCGAATGGTTCAATTCTAGTATCTACAATCACGACATAATCGCCACTGACTTGATAAATTGCTAATTACACGAACAAAATAAGGCGTAGCAAATTTATACAAGCAGGTAGATTATCTGATGACTATTCCAGAGTCAATTAAAAAATTCATTACATGGATACAAGGTTTTGACCATCGTATTTTACGAAATGAAGATGATGTAAAAAAAAAGTTGATTTTGCCGATGTTTCACTATCTCTGCTATCCAGAGATATGTCATCGTGAATACTCTTTGAAAACATCTCAATCAGAAACTTACGCCGAAAATCTAGAAATTGCTCAGATTTATTTTGCAACAGATGATAGTAAAAAACACAATACAGATACATCACTGATTTTTGTGGGAGCGATAAAACCGCATAAAACTAAGTTAAATGAGGCTATTGAGCAAGCTAGATTTTATAGTAATCAGTTTAAAACACTATTTTTTATTGTTACTAATGGATATGAAATCAAGGTTTTTCAGCGTCTACATTACAATCGAGAAGAATTGGTATTTGATCTAAATGTAGATAGCTTAAAAAATAACGATCTAGCCTCAATATTTTATAATATACTCAATTTTGATTTAGTTAAAAGCATCGATAAAAATACAGATGCTATTTTGACATATACTAAATATAACTTAATAGAAAAATTAATCATCGGCAATCCTGATTTACAGGATATTTTAGAAAAATGTGATTTTGAGCCTTCTATAAGGCGAGAAGGTTGCCACTTAGTTGTTGTTAAACCAAAAGTAGCGATCGCCTGTAATTTACCCAAAGCTTTTAGAGAAGGTAGTTGTCAAATAGAATTCAGCAGTATTCTTTTTAAAGGTCTAAAAATTAACTTAAATCATCAAGATATTTTAAGTCAATTAATGACAGGATTGCACACACAACCAGATTGGGGTTGTCGTCGTTTTTTAAAACAATTAGATAAAGATAATTTTACAGTAAATTTGGGTCAAATAACAGTCATTTTATCCAAATTAGAAGCAACAGACTTGTGTTTATGTGCTGATAAAATTTGTCAAGAATATCAAAATTTAATAATTGAATTTGAGAATGCTCTAGAAACATGGGATTTTGAATTCGTAAAGTTCTCAAAAGTTCGTGGTTTTATCCTTTTTTCTGTAAGCCAAGAATTATGGGAATTAATGCAGCAGTTTGCAGAGGAATTTGATTGTACTAAAGGCAAGTCAGAATGGCATCTATTTCATAGAGAAGATATATCTATTCGAGTGAGTCGAGGAATCCGCGATCGCGCATTTTTCTTCCCCAAATTTGATAGGGATTTATCTTTATTACCTAGCAATCAAGTTAACATCATCTATGAGATAAATGATGTTAATTTAAAATATATTGAAAAAGGTAAATTAACCTTATGTCAGCAAGATATTGGAGTACGAGGAACCTGGACAGCGAGATATAGTAAACAGTGGTTATTAGAAAAATATATTCCCAAAGTTATTAATTACTACTCAGGAAAGTCTCAATTATCTGAAGCTGAATTGCTAGCAAAAATAACAAACTACAGAAGTGAATATGCATTTATTAAAGAAATTAATAATATCAGAGATTTAGTACCTTATCTTCGCTACATACAATCTTGGCTACATATCTATGTGGAAAATATTGCAGCTTCGCTATTGAAAGCATATTACCAAGCCTATACAAATTTAGTGCGTAATACAGATTCTTCTATAACAGGCATAGACTATATTTTCGGAAATTTGCGAAGAGTTGAGTGGAACAATACGCCAGAAGAGAATTATCGCAATTCTACAGATTGGAAAAACTTGACTTTTAAATATGCTATAGATTGCTTAGATCGGCAAGTAGTCAGAATAAATAATAGTGAATTTGAGAATAGTTTCAATGCAGATTTAATTACTCGGATATTTATTTGGATTATAGAAAATGGGAAAATATCTTTTTCACAAGCTCAGTTAAATGCTGCTAAACAGGCTTTAATCCCACTTTGGGAACAGAGTCGGTTTGAAATGCGCTATATATATCCTCATCAATAAAACTACATAATCTGCTGTAAATCCAAGACAAATCCAGGTAGTACATTTTCTCCTGATAAACTAGCCGGATTGTCTAATATCTCTACATCTTTACCAGGACGATAAATTTCCACTCGCTTGTTTTTCCGATCAATTAACCAGCCTAATTGAGTGCCATTTTCGATATACTCCTGCATTTTCTCTTGCAATTCTTTCAAAGAATCAGTACGAGAACGCAACTCTACGACAAAATCAGGACAAATCGGGGCAAATTTTTCTTGTTGTTCTGGCGTTAAAGCATTCCATCGCTCAATTTTCACCCAAGAAGCATCAGGAGAACGTTCTGCACCATTAGGTAGAGTGAAGCCAGTTGAAGAGTCAAAAACTTCGCCTAAATTAGTATCAGAGTTCCAAATATCCAATTGAGTGGTAATTTTAACATTACGTCTGCCAGTATCACTGCCTGTAGGTGGCATAATTAATAATTCCCCTGATGCTGTGCGCTCAAATCTATAATCGCGGTTTTTCTGACACATTTGGAAAAATTGATCGTCAGTCAAGTCAATTTTCAATTTGAGTGTAGAAGATAAAGTGGTTATAGTGGCGTTCATAGGCTATTTTGAGCATCTTACTTTCTATTTTAGTAGTTTGTGGGGTGCGATCGCACCCCACACAACTTGCAACAAAACGTAAAGCACGAACATACACAAGCGTAGTATAAGTGATGGAATTACATAAATAATTATTGGCAAAAATTCAATTTCCAAATATAGCAATATAGTTTTTGTTACTAAAAGTTTTGATCGCTAACCATAAGATGGTGTATAGTTTCTTGTTAACTAAATACAGAGAGATTCTGTCTATGATTCGAGATTTAGAGCAGGTACGCCAAACACCAGCTTCCATCATAGGAAATTGAAACTTATGGGACAAGCTTGGCTACCATCTGCAAGTTATAATCTTTGGTCTTTATCAGATTCACGAGTGGGTAAAGAATCCTGGTTTTGTGATATGAACCGAGGCTTTAAGAAGGTTCGTCAAAAAGAACCTCAAGTTAAAGCTCTGTTGGAAGACAACAAACATCAGCGAATTGGGAAATTAGCACAAGGCGGGGTTTATGAATTTTATCAAGACCCTCAACTTTTATCACAGTCTGAAGGTGTAGAAAAAGTTGCAGCTATTTTAAAACTCAATCAAGAGCCAGAGGAAGTTCAAGAGCGAATTATTCTGATTCTGAATAACTATTACAAAAAACCTATTTTAGTTGGCAAGGAAATTATTCAGTTGAGCAAAGGCGATGAGGGATTTCCTTCACCAATAATTATCGAAGAGGGTAGTTATTGTTTCAAGCTATATGCACCAACTGACTGCACTTTTAAACAGCCAGATGGTGCTATTCATATTTTAGATTTCAAAACAGGTAAATCAGACTTTGACCGACGACAGGCTTACGTCTACCTGTTAGCAACTAGCTATCTCTATCCACAACAACCATCTGTTGCTTCATTCTACAACTTAGAAACTGCCTTGGCATCTGACATAATTACAGCGACTCCTGAACAACTCAAATTTGTGCAGATAGAGCTAGCAGATATAGCAAAACGATATGAGCTTGAAAGAATTCATTATGGGGAAAACCCAAATGATTTTGCCAAAATATTTCCTCCCAATCCTGGTAGGGCCTGTAGGTACTGTACCTTTAATTCAATTTGTGAATTTTCTGTAAGTGAGGTTTCTAGGTGATTGCTACTGCAACTATTAGTCAAACAAAAGCTTTGTCTTCTAGCGAGATTTTTCGTCTAAATTTTTCAAATCTTAATATAATGTGCTTCCAACTGAAACCTGATATCGAACAGGAGGAAGGCATTAGTTTGAGTTTTCATCTTAGTCGGATTTTACCTGGCATAGTCGTTATTTGGGACAAACCATATTTTTATGCTCTTAGTAAATTCAAGCAAAATATGCGGTCTTGGCAGATTTTTGGGGTAGAGTGGGAATCTATACTAGGACAAGTTGCTGCGGAAGGAATAAAAGACTTTAGCGATCGCACTTGGCAGTTTCAAGAAGTCCCACTCACTAAAACAGTCCCAGCAAATGTTATTTCTCTATTAGCTTATCAGGTATTAAAGACATCTAAACCATATCCTTTTTCATCCATAACTGCTCTGTCTAAAAATGGTGTGCAAGTAAAACGTGAGACAAAATTTTGGGCAGAACCCATCGAAATACATGGAACTTTACAACCGGCTATTACTTTAACAATGAAAAGCAAGTTTTTGTTAACAAAAACTTTGGCTGATTTCTATCTTAATCATCCCGAAAAGCATAACCCAGAGAAGTTTTTAATTGATCTGAATGTTCGCTCTCTTTCTGGTGATATCCAAGGTAACGGTACTATCACCCAGCTTATTAAAGAGCCTTCCTTGATACACAAGCAAAAAATTATTAATCTAGCCAAGAGTGAAATTAGTAAGCAAGCTCTGCAAGATGATCTATCTGATAAACTCCTGGTGGCTGTTAAATTTGGTAAAGGTAAAAAGCTGTATGAATATGGTATGACTGCTTTGCGTCCCTGCGTTACATCTGAAACAGCTAGTAGGTTTGGGGTTAATTGGGGAGAATTGCTCAAGCAAACCAAAATTCTTTACAAAGAACGAACAAATTTATTAGCTACCTACAAAAAAGAAGCTGAAAACGCTTTAAGTACTTATGGATTTGAGTTAGGACTCAGCATCAACAACCGTGACTATCCAGAGTTGTTTTGGCAACCACAAGTTCCAATTGAAGATACACCCTTGCTATTTGGCAACGGAGTTATTAGCGCTCAAAAGAAAATTCTCACAGGTCTTTCTAGAGGTGGTGTTTACCGCCGCCATAAGAAATTTTCTGACCCATCCAGACCAATTCGGATTACTGTTCTGAATCTTTGTGAAGTAGGGTTCGATGACTTTATACAAAAACTTAAAGAACGGTTAAAAAGCTATAAATTTGAAAGCCTATTTGTTAACAAATCAATATCGCTAAAAAACTTAAGTGATACTCAGGCGAGAGCAAAAGTTGAAGAAGCAGTCAATGAATTAATGGAAATTCCACCTGACATAGTTTTGGCGTTTTTTCCCCAGAGCGATCGTAACACTGATGAAGAAGAGGGTGGTAGTCTTTATCACAAAATATACGATCTATTACTTAGTCGCCAGATAGCTAGCCAGATGATTTATGAGGATACATTGAAGAATCCTGATTATTACAAATACAAAAATATTCTCAATCAGGTGGTTCCAGGAATTCTCGCCAAGCTGGGTAATTTACCTTTTGTTCTGGCTGAACCTCTACAAATAGCCGACTGTTTCATTGGTTTGGATATTTCTAGAGAGTCTAAGATAAAACTTTCTGGAACAATGAATGCTTGTGCTAGTATGCGTCTTTATGGGAAGCAAGGAGAGTTTATTCGCTATCTGCTAAAAGATACTTTGATTCAAGGTGAAGAAATTCCTAAACAATTTCTAGAAGGACTGTTACCAAAAAAGGAGTTTGAAGGAAAAACAGTACTGATTCATCGTGATGGGCGCTTTTGCGGACAAGAAGTTGCTAATCTCCTAGAATGGGCTGAAGCTATTGGCTGTAAATTAATATTAGTAGAGTGTAGAAAGTCTGGTAGTCCCCGACTATATAATTTTGTTAACAAAACCATAACTGCACCAGAAAAAGGTTTAGCACTACGTATTTCTTCTACTGAAGCAGTTTTGGTAACAACTCAAGTAACTGAAGAGATAGGTCTTGCTGATCCTTTACGCTTAACAGTTATCACTGCAAACCATCCAGCTTTAATTTCTCCTCCCATAGAACAAGTGGTTGAAATTACCTTGAAACTCACCTTACTGCATCACGGAGCATTAAAAATGCCTCGCTTACCAATGCCAGTATATGGAGCGCATAAGATGGCAAAACTGCGATTAAGGGGGATTTATCCAAGCAGTATGCTAGAGGGCGATCGCCAGTTTTGGCTGTAGAAGCAACCTAAATATTACAGATATTTTGCGATCGCTCTGGAAAAATTGCTCATCAGTCAAGTCAATTTTCAATTTGA
>NZ_JABXKI010000104.1 GCF_017115095.1 Nostoc sp. NMS4
CATCGTTACATTCTTTACACGGTCTTGTTTTCAGCCTTGTTTGTCGCCCCGTCAGGATTGCAACACATCCTTGGGTAAAGACGCGATTCATCGCGTCTCTACAAATGGTCTATTTGTCGCATGATTTTTTCAAATTGGTATTACAATTATAAAAACCTAATTTGTTCCAAAAACTAGGTTTCTAATATTCATTAAAATCGCTCTGACGGATTACTAAAAGACGGGTGTTGTTGTCATATTCACTAGAGGCTGTTCACGTGTATGTCGTCCTGTAACTACCATTTTGACCCCATTAGCAGGTGCAAGTGCAAAGCCTCGACGTTGAGGATGCTCTGGCCGCTTACCAGCTAGTGTAAGTTGATAGCCTGATAGGACTTTTGCTAATACTAGCTTCATTTCAAACACAGCCAAAGCTTCACCCATACAGCGACGGACTCCACCACCAAAGGGCAAGAATTCATAGGCAGAAAATTCGCGTTCTAGAAAACGTTCTGGTTTAAATTGCTGAGGTTGGGGATATAAATCCTCACGCTGATGAGTCAGGTAAATACTGGGAAGCAGTAACGTTCCAGAAGCTAAAGGATGTCCTAATAGTTCACAGGGTTCTTGGACTAGCCTGGGGAACGCGAACATCGTAATAGGGTGAATTCGCAAAGTTTCATTACAAACAGCCGTGAGATAAGGCAGTCGGAAAATGCTCATAGGATCTGGAGAATCACCGAGGGAATCAAGTTCTTGAACCAATTTCTCTCGGACTTTCGGTAAATGATGAATCCAATACAATCCCCAAGCCATTGCTGTTGCCACTGTTTCATGTCCTGCTACCATCAGTGTCATCAAATCATCGCGCAACTCTTGATCTGTCATCGGATTACCCGCTTCATCCCGCGCTAACATCAGCAAGGATAGGACATCGATGCGATCTGGATTAGGTTCCTCGCGGCGTTGGGCAATTTCAGCGTAAAGCAATTCATAAATTTGTTGCCGTTGACGCAGAAACCATCCCCAAGGACTCCAAGCTCCTAAATCTTGTTGCAAGAAGGGGAAAAAGAGGAAGCTAGAAGTAAGGGGTGAGCTAAAGAGATCCAGAATCAACACCATTAAGCGTTTGATTTCGTCGTAACGTTCTCCCTGATGCAAGCCAAAGACAGCTTGTAAAATGATTTGTAGAGAAATCTCCTGCATTGCAGTACGAGCTAAGAACGGCTGATTTAGTGGTAATTGACTAAAGACTTGTTCGGTGAGATTAGAAATCAAAGAACCGTAGGCTCGCATCCTGTCGCCATGAAAGGAAGGCATTGTGAGTTGTCGCCGTTGTTTATGGCGTTCACCGTCCAGCATCAGGAGTGAATATTCTCCGGCTAAGGGTTCAAATATTTTATTCCCTCTACCAACGAATAGAAACTTCTTCCTATCGTTAGTGAAAATTTCCTTGATTGCTTGAGGATGGTTTACAAAAACCACAGTCTCCCCAAAACCAATTACCTCAGCAGTAAAAATGTCGGGATATTGCTGATCTGCATTTTCCATAAAACTAACAGGGTCTGCAACCCACTGAATTTTCTGGAGCAAAGGGGGAGTTTTGAGTGGATTAGGTAGTCGCATTTGATTTTTCATCCTAAAAAAATTGCGTTAATTTTGTATCGTTTATTCGGGAGCAATATTGATTCACTTTGAAGCAGTAAAATTTCAGATGCCCCCAACTAATCTTTTCAAAAAAGTCGCTGGGAGCATCGGGGAAAGTTTTCGCCTAAATAGTATATTTTTTACTTAGGATGGTAGTAAAACTTTCATGTTGCTTTGAGTTTTATCTAGCTCTAAAGTTTCTACTAACTCCAGCCTTTCTATAGTTTGATAGCGATCGGAATTAAAGTACCAATCGAGATTGCCGCGTATCCAGGCATACATTCCTGATATATACTTTGCAAGTTCAGCATCTACTTCTTCTCCAAAAGAAGGCAGAGATGCTGCTAATTCGATTAGTTCTCGTACTTCTTGATCGTGGATGTCGATTGCGCGTTTAATCGCTATTTCTAGAGGTAATTGCTGTTGATAATGCAATACTAATACTAGGTTGTGAACATCACCACTTGCCATTTCTCTAGAATAGGAGAAGATATCATTACACCAGGCAAGAATATTAATTGTCTTCTCCTTAAGTTTTTTGAAGATGTGGTGCTGTCGTAAAATATCAGGAATCAGCAATTGATCGCAAAATTCAATAAGTACTACGGTAAGATCCCCCGCAGAACTTAAGTTTCGTATGCTGAGATAAGTATCAATATCCGGTATAATTTCCTGGGCGCGGTTACTTGCTTCTTGTACACAACCGGCGAAGTATTCTTCAAAGCTAAAAACAAAGTGATGGAACCATTCTATGCTACTTATTTGGAGCATACGTTGTCGTAAGTCACTTAAAGCATAGCTAAGTTGTATATCGTTACTTGTAAGTTCTGCTCCATTTAATACTTCAATAAATCTGTGGTGAAATAGTTTGAGTGCTTCAGGTTGTAGACCTAAATCTGACATATCGCATTGGTCATCCCAAATAAACAGCCAACTGAACAAGTCACTGGCAATCTTTATTTTTTCCAGATCGCAGTAAGGATAAGCACCTGCTACTAGCTTGAAAAAATTTGATTTGGTGAAACGTCGATAAACTGATTCATTTGCCAGTAGTTCAAAACGAGTTACCCATTCAAGAGCATAGGCTTCTAAAACATCAACATGATTATTGATATGGGATGAAAATGGACAATATAAATCGGAGGAAAGTAGTTCCTTCATAGAAATTATTAGTTAGAAGTAATGAACATGAATACAGGAAAATAAAATCAATAGACTAGCAGAGAGCCTATGATTTTTTTGAAACCTTATTTAAACACCATTTTTTTCAGCGCATAAATCATATTTACGTCACTGTTAATGGTGTATAAATCTATGCAACTATTTCAAGACTTAACCAGTATTGTTAAATAATTTTAAAAAAAACATAACCGTAATTATCTGGAATAATATTTTTTTTATAAAACTTTTGTAAATAAAACTAACATCTAGGAGTACTCATGGTAATTACTGTTGACTAAATAAAAAAACTAACTTAGAGCATGAATAATATTGTTCTAAAGTGCTAACTTTATAAAAAAACAAGAGTAATAATGACTAATTTCAGAGCGATCGCCTTTATAAAAGAAGATATTTATCTCTAATAAAAATAAATATTGGTGGTTAATATTCCTCATCTAGCGATCGCTCCAGCTAAAAGCTGTAAGCAATTTAGCCAGAAAATGTTGCTGTTATCAGAGTTTTTGGGAACTATAGAATTATCAGACGATAAATAAAGTCAGTTAGTCCATCAATAAAATAGAGGTGACTTAGCTGCGATCGCAGGGACAATAGTGAATAATTAAGAATGAGTTAAATTAATCTAAATATATGAACGAAAAGCCAGATATGGGAATACTTTCTGAACCAGAAGATAATTTAATCTTAGTGGTGGATGATACTAATACAAATTTAGAAATCGTCTTTAATATATTAACTAATGTAGGATTTAATGTAATCACAGAAAATAATGGAGAAAAAGCAATTAAACTGGTTGAATCTAGACTACCTGATTTAATTTTATTAGATGTAATGATGCCGGGAATAGATGGATTTGAAACCTGCAAAAAGCTGAAAAATAACTCAGATACTTGTGATATTCCCATAATTTTTATGACAGCTAATTCTGATACTGATAGTAAAGTAAAGGGTCTAAATATAGGTGCAGTTGATTACATCACTAAACCCTTTCATGAAGAAGAACTATTAGCTAGAATTAAAACCCATTTGCAGTTACGAAATCTCACAAAAACTTTAGAGAAACGAGTTGCAGAAAGGACAGCAGCTTTGTCTAGGGCATTAAAAGACCTACAAGAGTCTCAACTCCAGCTTGTACAGACAGAAAAAATGTCTGCCCTTGGTCAATTAGTAGCAGGAGTTGCTCATGAAATTAATAATCCAGTTGGTTTCATTCATGGGAATCTTGGACACGCTTCAGTATATTTCCGAGACATAATTAACCTTATCGATCTCTATCAGCATCACTATCCTAATCCAGTGCTAGAAATTCAAGAGGAAATTGCAGCGATAGATTTGAAATATATGCTTGCCGATCTACCTAACTTAATTTCCTCAATGAAAGAGGGTGTTCAGCGCATTCGTGACATTAGTACCAGTCTCAGAATTTTTTCTCGAGCCGATAGCGATCGCAAAGTTTATTGCAACATTCATGATGGCATAGACAGTACAATCATGATTCTCAAACACCGCTTAAAAGCATCCGAAAATCGTCCTGATATTCAAGTAATTAAGGATTACGATAATCTACCAGAATTAGAATGTTTTATCGGACAACTAAATCAGGTATTTATGAATTTATTAGCTAACGCTATTGATGCTTTAGAGGAGTCTAATCTAGGACGCACCTATATTGAAATTGAAGCCAACCCCAATCAAATTTTAATTAAAACTACTCTTTCTGAAGATAAAAATCATATCTTGATTCGGATTAAAGATAATGGTGTAGGAATGTCGGCTGATGTTCAGCAAAAAATCTTTGACTATTTATTCACCACCAAGCTTGTTGGTCAAGGTACAGGATTAGGATTATCAATTGCCCATCAAATTGTTGTTGAAAAGCATGGAGGAACTCTGGAGGTAAATTCAGCAACAGGACAAGGTTCAGAGTTTATTATTAAGCTTCCATTTAAGAATCATCGCAAATCACATTTATCAATATAAGAAATAAATCTATGTTCAAGGCAGTAGTCGGTCACAGTAACGATCCAGATTCTCTATCAGCAGTTGAAGAAATTCTTCAGCAATGTACTAGCTATCTTGCAGGAGATATACCCAAAGCTGGGATTCTTTTTGCTGCAATTGACTTTGAACATTCTCTGATTTTGCAGCAAATTTCTCAGGTTTTTCCGGGGATTGAGTTGATTGGTGGAACAACAGATGGAGAAATCTCTTCAGTCTTAGAGTTTCAGCAGGACTCAATCACTTTGATGTTGTTTTGCTCAGACGAAGTTGAAATTCATGCAGGAGTTGGACGCAAAGTTTCAGACGATCCAATTACTGCAACTAAACAAGCTGTGGAGCAAGCCAAAGCAAAAAGTACTGCACCTCCAAAGCTGTGCTTAACTCATCCAGAAAGCCTCACAACTAGTGGTGTCTCTATATTGAATGGCTTAAAGCTAGCTCTTGGTCAATATGTGCCAATATTCGGTGGTTTGGCAGGGGATCAATCAAGATATAAAAATACATATCAATTTTTTCAAACAGAAGTATTAAGTGATTCTGTACCAATTCTACTTTTTTCCGGCACAATATTGTTTTCTCATGGTGTTACAAGTGGTTGGCATCCCATTGGTCAAAGAAGTAAAGTGACTAAAGTAGATAATAATATTCTCTATGAAATAGATGGTAAGCCAGCTTTAGATTTTTATCATCATTATCTCGGTTTGCTTCCTCCTTCAATGGAATATCCACTAGCAGTATTTGATCGGAATGGAGATAATTTTTATATCAGGGCACCTATTGCTTACAATCAGGAATCTGGTAGTATAACTTTTTTTGGAGATATTCCTGAGCAAGCAATTATTCAAATTTCTGAAGCAGCTTATGAAGATATTTTGGCAGCTTCCAAAGCATCATTCATCAATGCATTAGATAATTATCCTGGTACAGAGCCAAGTGCTGTTTTATTTTTTTCATGTGTAGCTCGTCGGCAAATCCTTGGTACTAGGGCGCAAGAAGAGTACCAGAATACGAAACTTTGTCTAACTGACTATTTACCTGCTTGTGGATTTTATTCTTATGGAGAAATTGCTCCTATAGATGGAATTAGCCAGACGCAATTTCACAATGAAACTTTTGTAACTTTAATTTTAGGAAGTCGTTAAAAGCTGATGGAATTATTAGATTATCAACAACAAATCAAGGAACTAAAAAAAGAAAATAGAATTATCCAAAAGAAACTGGAGCGCTCTGAATCAGACCGGATTCAACTCGAAGAAACAAATAAAAAAAAAGAATCTTTACTCAAGAAAGTAATTGATGAATTAAAAGAATATCAAAATAAGTTAGAAGAAAGAAGCAATGAGTTAGAACTGATACTTCTTAATCTTCAGATAATGGAGAACAAGATGTCTACTTTGGGAAGTATGGTCGCAGATGTAGCTCATGAAATTAACAACCCAGTTGGGTTTATTGCAGGTAATCTGACTCCGGCTAAAGAGTATATTGAGAATTTATTATATCTCATCGATCTCTATCAGCAGACCTATCCTAAAGCATCTCCGCAAATTCAAGAAACAATCCAACTCATTGACTTAGAATATGTACGCGAGGATCTACCTAAACTTATTTCTTCAATGAAAGAAGGCACAGATCGTATTTCTAATATTAGCAACAGTCTGCGAGTTTTCTCTAGAGCAGATACAGAACAAAAAGTTTTGTTTAATCTTCATGAAGGTATTAATAGCACTCTGATTATTCTCAAGCATCGTTTACAAGCTAATAAGATTCGTCCGGCTATTCAAGTAATTCAAAATTACGAAGAATTTCCCCTGGTAGAATGCTTTCCAGGACAGCTAAATCAGGTATTTATGAATCTATTGGCAAATGCAATTGATGCTTTAGAAGAATCTAATTATGGACGGAGTTTTAATGATGTTAAGGTAAATCCCAATCAAATTACAATTCATACTGCCCTGACTGAAGATAAGAATCATGTCTCGATTCGGATTCAAGATAATGGAGTTGGAATATCGGCTGATATTCAGCAAAAAATGTTTGATCATTTATTCACAACTAAACCTGTAGGAAAAGGAACAGGATTAGGATTATCAATTGCTTATCAAATAATTGTCCAAAAACATAAAGGAACTCTAGAAGTAAGTTCTGTATTAGAAAAAGGTTCTGAGTTTATAATTACTATTCCCATTTATTAATATATTAAATATAGGGATTTCTAACTATTTTTATAGAAAATATTCAATATAGTAGCAATCTATAGTAAAGAAATTATTCGTAGTTCATAGTTACTAATTAATTATAATTTCAAAACGACAAAGTTTTTTGATGTAAAACAAGACACTTTTATCCTGATTGTCAACAAGCAGATTTAGGTGCGGGTTGATAATAGAATACGCTTAGTATTAATTATATTTCGCCCCCGAAGATTCTCCCAACCCAGTCACTCATGGAAGAAATGCCCCAATATGATGTTAGCTAACCTTTTGAAGGCTTGCTCTAATTCCCTTCTTTGTAAGGAGGGTTAGATATGATAATGAAGACGTAAATTAATGATGAACTATAGCAACGATAAGATTTAAAATTTGTCATGGATATTATTCATGAGAAACAAAAGCAAATATCAAACTCTCAGAATAAAAAGATTAAGCAGTTACTTTATAGACATTTTGGGGAACTCTATAACTGTAGTTCCAAGATTGTGTCCTTAAAATTTATGAGCAATGCACTTAACGATTCAATAGGTACGCTTAATATTTCTTTAGAACGCGATATATTTTTACGTACACTAATCAGAGAATTATCTGGTACTTTGCACGATGTAGTTGGTTTAGAAGAAGCTTCGGGATTTATTAGCGTCGTTGGTGAAAGGATGGGGAGGCAGATTAACCAAGATTATAAATCTGCCCTGGAAATCTCTAACCTTTCTCGTAAGCAGGTAGCTGATGTCTTAGTTGATTTAAAAAAACGAATCCAGGGTGATTTTTATGTAATTGAGCAGAATGATGAAAAAATCGTCTTTGGGAACCGTATTTGCCCATTTGGTGACAAAGTACTTAATCGCCCTGCCATGTGCATGATGACTTCAAACGTTTTTGGAACGATCGCAGCGAATAATCTGGGATATGCGAAAGTAGAATTGCAAGAAACTATAGCACAGGGCGATCCTGGATGTAAAGTTATTGTTTACTTAAAACTTACAGAAGAGGCAGAAGATGCAGAAGGTCGAGAGTACTTTCGGGGACTAGAATCTGTCTAAGTCCATCAGCATTAAACAAAATAACTCCAGGATATAAGCTTAGTGCAGATATGTAAAGTAGAGTCAAACCGTGAAAATTGAAGCCCCATGACTCCTGAACAATTTATTGAATTTGCCAGAGTTTTACCAGAACCTTTACTTCTAGTAAGTGGAGAGGGTCTGTTGTTAGCTACGAATCAACCAGTAGCAGATATTCTGGGCTTACGCCGTCAGGAACTGTGGGGAAAAATGCTCTTTGAACTTGTAACTGAATCTGATAACGATATTCTAAAGTATTTGCAAGCTTGTTCAATTAGCAGAGCAATGGTGATTGGCTCTTTGACTTTACGACTGAATGATGGCCAAACCTTAATATGTCGTAGTCAAGGAGCAGTTATTCAACCTTGGTCTCCTGAATCTTCAGCTTTAATTCTCTTACGCTTGGAAAATAGAGTTGTAGCCAGCAGTAATTTCGTTCTGCTCAACGAAAAAATTGATGAGTTAGCAAAAGAAGTGCAAAGACGCAAACAAGCAGAGGAAGCGCTCAAGAAAGCTAATCAAGAGCTAGAAATTCGGGTTGAGGAACGTACAACTGCTTTACAAGAAACACTAAACGAACTACAAGTTACTCAAACTCAGCTTATCCAAGCGGAGAAAATGTCTAGTTTAGGTCAGATGGTCGCTGGTATCGCCCATGAAATTAATAACCCTGTGAGTTTTATTTACGGGAACCTTCACCACGCCCATAAGTACACTGAGGATTTACTTAAATTGGTGCAAATTTATCAACAAATTTGTCCAGATACTCCGCCAGAAATCCAACAGCAAGTAGAAGAAATAGATTTAGATTTTCTGATTCCAGATATAACTAAACTCTTCCAGTCAATGAAAGTGGGAGCAGAACGCATTCAGGAAATTGTTAAATCACTACGTAACTTTTCCAGACTGGATGAAGCAGAATTTAAGCAAGTTAATATTCATGAAGGAATTGATAGTACTTTAATGATTTTAGAGCATCGCTTGCAAGCTAGGCATGAGTACCCAGAAATCAAAGTCATCAAAAAATACAGTCAACTGCCGAATGTAACTTGCTATCCTGGTCAACTCAATCAAGTGTTTATGAATATTATTGCTAATGCAATTGATGCTCTGGAAGCGTCGGTCAATAATCTAAATCCACAAACTACTGACAATCAAAAACTCGCAGAGAATAATCCTCAAATTCAAATAAAAACTGAGTTAATTGATGAAAAATGGATAGAGGTTACTATTGCCGATAATGGTTTAGGGATAAATGAACAAGTTCGCTCAAAGCTATTCGATCCCTTTTTCACCACTAAAACCGTCGGTAAAGGCACTGGACTAGGGCTATATATAAGCTATCAGATTATAGTTGAAAAACATAACGGGCAACTTAGCTGTTTTTCTGTTCCCGGAAAAGGTGCAGAATTTGTAATTAAGATACCTATAGCAATCCTAAATAAGTCGTGAAAATCTCTAGTTCCTCTCTCTGCGTTCTCTGCGCCTCTGCGGTTAATTTATTTTTACAAATGATTTATACCAATTCTGTATGAAGATGCGCTAAACCATATTTAAGTACAAGAAATAAGAAAGAAAAACGAACCGCAAAGTACGCATTCGCGTAGCGTCTCGTCAGAGAAGGACACAAAGAAAGAAAGAAAGAAAGAAAGAAAGAAGTTAAAAGGGTTTGGCGCAGCCTCATAAAGAAATGGTATTAGAACTGCTATATTAACTCAGTCTCATAATAAAATTTCAGCTAAAAGATATGACAAACGCCTGTCTGCTAATTAGCAAACAGGCGTTTTTTGAGTACAAAGTTTGATTGAGACTCGGTTAAATCTTAGCAGTAGAATCAACTGAGGGTTGAGACTGACTAACCGAATCTAATTTTGGCAAAAGCAGCAGATTTTGTGCTTTTACATTACTGTTGATTGTTGCTTGCAAAAATGGGGTATGGGAGATGGAATTGTTCGCCAATGTAAACAGTGGATTTGACAAAATCCCTGCTACAGTAGTGGCAATTAATGTTACCACCAACCCGACCTGCAAAGGTCTTAGCCCAGGCAAATCCCAACGCACTTGGGGATAATTCTTCACTGCGTCGGACATTTCATGGGGTTCTTTGACTACCATCATCTTAACTACGCGAATGTAGTAGTAGATGGAGACGACGCTGGTAACTAAGCCCAGCAAAACTAACCAATAAAGTCCTGCTTGCCAACCAGCCCAGAATAAGTAAATCTTGCCGAAAAACCCAGCCAATGGTGGAATACCACCCAAGGAAAGCAGGGAAATACTCAACCCCAATGTCAGGAGTGGGTCTTTTTGATATAAACCAGAGTATTCGGCAATCTGGTCGGTTCCTGTGCGTAGTGAGAACAGGATGATGCAGGTAAAGGCGCACAGGTTCATGAACAGGTAAACCAGTAGGTAAAATATCATACTGGCATATCCTGCCTGTGTACTAGCAATCAAGCCAATCATCACAAACCCAGCTTGGGCAATGGATGAATAAGCTAGCATCCGTTTCATGCTGGTTTGGGCTAGGGCGACTACGTTACCCAAAATCATGCTGAGAACAGCTAGAGCAGTGAAGACAAATCTCCACTCGTCAGCAACAAGGGGAAAGGCTGTTGTCAGCAAGCGGATGGCTAGGGCAAACCCAGCTGCTTTGGAACCGACTGATAAAAAGGCGATGACTGGGGTGGGAGCGCCTTCGTAAACGTCTGGTGTCCACTGGTGGAAGGGTGCAGCAGAGATTTTGAAGCCAATACCAGCGATCGCAAAAACTAGAGCAATCACTAAACCTAAAGATTGTCCCACTTTTGCCGTGGCAATACCATTAGCGATCGCACTTAGTTCAGTTTGTCCTCCAGATAGTCCATACAGCAGTGATACACCGTACAAAAATATTGCTGTACTGGAAGCTCCAATTAACAAGTATTTCAGCGCCGCTTCGTTGGAGCGGGGGTCACGCTTGGTATAACCTGTCAACAAATAAGAGGAAATACTCAGGGTTTCTAGGGAGATGAAAATCATCACCAATTCACTAGCCCCGGATAAAAACATCCCTCCCAAAGTAGCACTCAGCAAAATAGCGATGAATTCGGCTAAAGCGGTTCCGCTCTGCTCAACGTAGCGAATTGACATCAGTATAGTGGCGATCGCAGACAAGGCAATAATACCGCGAAAGACGATACTGAGGTCATCACTGTTAAAGCTACCGGTAAAACCGATGGGATTAGGAGCGTCCCATTGAAAATATAGGGCGATAATCGAAGCAAATAAACCTGCGATCGCTAGATATCCAATCCAGCGTGCGGATGTACGCCCCAAAATCAAATCAACTATCAAAACCCCCAAGAGGGTGAGAATAACAATCCCCTCTGGCAAAATCGTTCCAGCGTTTAGCTGGGATGCAATATTAGCAAAATCCATGAGATGTATAGGTTTTGGCGATTAGACATTAAGGCTAACTCTGTTCACTCTAGCAAGTTTTCTAATCCCCGGACTAGCTCTTTTAACAAGAGCTTAACAGCTTGGGTGCAGATGGCGATTGCCTACGGCACGCTACGCGAACGCACTAACTTAACTGGCTTACCAGCAGCTTTCTCAGTATCTAGGAATTCACTTAACAGCTTTTCTACTTCGTTTCTCAGGCGTGACCTCTAGCGAATATCATAGATAATTATGCCGCAACTAGTAGTCTGTCAATAAATAATTGATGGATAAATTAAGAGTAGAGACGGCGTATCGCGTCTCTCTAACCGTCAAAATGAATTTGACAGACTACTAGTGCGATCGCCACTTAGGGACTTCTAACAAAATATACTTAGATTTTTGAAAAAATCTAATCGGATTGCTATATACACGAAATTTAACAAATCTTTTTTTATCGTGAACGAATACAAGAAAAATTTCTAGTGTCCTGATAACTATGTAATGTCGTGGTATATCTACTTAGAGTTTTTTAGTAACAGTCGGCTCAATGAAGCAAAAAAAAATCAACCCTAAATATGGTCTAAGTAGATGGTTATCTGCGTTGAAAACTAAGATTTTCTTATTACTGTGCATTTTTATTACCACTAGTTTTGGTATTGTGTTATCAAATTTGTTGATCACAAGCCAGCCAGCTTTCGCAAAGATTGACCCACTACAACCAGCACCAACTCAACCAGTAGGCTACTACGATTATTTCGGTAAACTCCTCAGCCCCCAAGAAGCATCACAACTGGTTGCCAGTAAAGGACTTAATCCTCAAGACCCGATTTCTTATGAAAAAATAGGCGCAGTTCATATTACTAAAGAATTGATTGCCCAAGGTGAAGATATATTTTTCAATCGACCTGTAGGCGATTTATTTGGCTTGCAAGGTGTGTTTGGTCTTGGACAAGGTTCAGCCATTCTTTCTGATGAAATTACCGCAGCAATTACTAATTTACGGGGTCAGCCAACCAATAACTTAAAAATTGTCTTGCAGAAAGATATCCCTATAGGTAGTCGAATTTTACGAAAAGGTACGGCCATAAATACAGGCTTAAAGCTAGAAAAAGGATCGACTGCTCCCATAGGAACGACAGCAAATGGGCAAAGTACCTGTGCATTTTGCCATGCTTCTATTTCCAAAGAAGGTAAACGTATTCCTGGTATAGCAAATGGTGAAATAGCCTTTCCGATATTTCTAGGTTTAGCACCAAATTCATCTGCGGCTTTCTCACGCACCAAACTCAATCCCTTAGATCCAAAATACCAAGGCAATGGCAAAACTATTATTGACAGTAAAGGTAATTTAGTAAAATTGCCCGATCCTAAAAAGTTTGAGAAAGCTTTTGATGATATTTTATGGCAATTACCTTTTGGTAATTTTGAAAGTTCCACAGATGGGATTAAAAATACCACTCAAATTCCCAACAATTTCACCTTTAAAACTTATCCCTATACTGCCTCTGGAGAAGCTGCCGTTGGCCCGTTTGCTGGATTGAGTGCTTTCAACAGTGCTGTTCACTCTTCAGAAACAAACATCCTTGCATCATACGAACTAATTGCCAAAACTCTCAATATTGACCCAGAAGTATATCTTGGTACTGCCCTTCAAAATGCTGCGGACGAAAGAATACGTTTCCCAGAAGGTGTTAAACCCTCAGTATGGTTGCGGACAATTGCACCGGATGCTAGTCGAGCAGAGTTACAAGATCAAGTTGTTGCTCCTGGTGTTGGTAACTATCCAGACTTGAAACCCAACTTGTTAACAGCTAATGGACTGATTTTTAGTCCCGCTACTGGCAACCCTTTGGATAATGCCAGTGGCAAGTTCTTGTTTGCGAATAACGCCATGTCTGCTTATCAAAATAGCTTAGTACCACCAGCTAACAAGACTCCTGAAAACTGGCAAGCACTAAATAGTAATTCAGTCAAACGTGGGGTCAAAGTCTTTGAAAAGGCTAATTGTGCAACTTGCCATATTCCCCCTTTCTTTACTGACAACAAAGTTCACCCAGTTGAGGAAATTGGTACTAATCCAGCTCGTGCAAAGTCTCGCTTGGCACTGGCGAAATTCTTAGTGCCACCCAAGCTATACAGTTTCAATAATCCTGTTCCCATACCTGCTAATGCAGAAGTGTTGGATGTTCCAACCCCAGGCATTTCTGATAACCCCACCGATCAACTACCAAATGGTGGTTACAAAACTACTCCCTTACGTGGCCTTTATTTAAACCCACCCTATTTACATGATGGTGGTGTAGCAGTACGTGCTAGCAGTTTAAAATTTGATTCTAATGGCGATTTCACTGTTGTTGATCGTACTGGGTTAGGGCTGCCTGGCACTCTACGCCAAAGCATACCAGCCGAAGCTGCTAGCAGCTTAAGAGCTTTAGTTGATCGCGAACTTCGTGCCAAAGTCATCAAAGCTAACAAATCTGACCCTGATTTAGTAAGTAGTAACCTTGATGGTACAGGTCATGAATTTTATGTAGACAGTCAAGCTGGATTTAATCCTAAACAGCAAACAGACTTGATTAATTTCTTACTGGCGCTTGATGATGAGCCTGGTAAATTTTAATTGAAACTGAGGTTGATACAAAGAGTGAATCTACCTTTCATCTGACGCTAACTTCGGGCAAAAGTAATAGAGAGTTGCTCTCAAAGATATTACTTTTTGTTTGGAAACAGGGATTTGGGAGTCATAAGAAAGAATATTCTGACTCCTACCAGAATTTTTACTTTATTTTTTGGAGAATTATCTGATGGAATTAGTCAAAAAGCTTGGTATTGCTACCGCTAGTGCTGTTGTCGGCTTGACTGTTGTAGGTGCGTATTCTACAGCGCAAGCTGTACAGTTATTTGATTTTCAGTATTCTTTTCCTAGTTACGAAGCAAATGGTACGGCTATTTCAGCTAGCGGCACTCTTACTACAACTGATCTAGACCCCATAAACAACAATTATACAATCACAGGTATAAGTGGGACAAGGACAAATCAAGGAATTGCAGAGACAATAATCGGGTTGCTCTCACCGGGTACATACGGTGTCAACGATAATCTGTTGAATGCGAGTAAGCCACTGTTAACCACGAACGGTTTTTCTTACCTGGTTTCCGGTAGCGGGGAAGACGGTCAGGGGAACGTTAACGTATTTTACAGTAGTCTTGGTGAAGGTTATTCAGAGCTTTCAAGTGATGTGGATTATGGTAACTTTAGTATCAATCCACGTTCTGTTCCCGAACCTCATACAGTAGGTGGCTCATTAATTGCTCTTGGTTTTGGCTGGTGGAGGAAACGAAAGCAAGCAGTAGCTTCCCGAAAGAAAGCCTTATAAAAGTATTTAGGGGTAAAAGTAGCCGAATGCAGCAGACTATTGCTCTCGCAGTAATAATCTGCTCAGATGAATAGGTCTTAATGGCGATCGCTTGTGGGTGAAAAATCATCTTGACCCTGACGAAGAAAAACTACGGGTTTCAACGTAGACGAGGTTTAATTGAGTATTTTTTATTTGGAAGTCCCTTACAAAAACCTCATTAAAATTAATAAGGGTACAGCATTGCTGTACCCTTAAAATATTTATAACTCCTAGTTTATTAAAAATCGGCTGATGGCAGCTTGCCTTGTAGCGACTGAAATTTAGACTGAACGCAGTTTGCACAATTGCAACCAACTCGATCGATAATCGGATTAGATGTTTGAATTAACTTTGGTGTTGCCAAATCGGGAATTTGTTGTGTAGATACTACCGTCATAACTTGGGTAGCATAAGCAGATTTCAGGCTGGATGCGTGTGCTGGATTGACTACCAGCAGCATGGATACCAGAAATGCAGGACAGGCAAGTAAAATCAGTTTGACAATGTTCATAATTTACACAAAGATAGCTTTGCTGATATAGCATAGCCAATAAATTGCCGAGGTTCAACTTTAATAATTCGTAATTCGTAATTTTGGGTTTAATTACCCTTCTCCGAAAGGGAGAGGCTAGCGCCAACGTCTATACGTCGCGTTTTTTTAGCCTCAGTATAAATACCTTGATATCACACTCTGTAATTACGAATTACGAATTACAAATTATTTTAACTACGCCCAAAACCTTGTCCTCGCAAAACCTTTGACCATACAAGTAATTCGCCCTGTTCACCCCCTGCGGCCAGTAACTTACCTTGAGGATGCCAAGCTAGGCTAGAAAATCCTGCTGAGACACCTGTGATAATTTGGGATACTTCCTTAGCCTTGTTCCACAAACACAACCAGCCGTCAGCAGCAGCAGAAGCCAGAAGGAAGCTTTTCGGTGCAAAGGCGATCGCATTAATCACACCGACATGATTTGTTAATACTCGCGCTTCCCAACCTAAAGTATCATCCTCTAACTTTTCCCACACCACAATACCTTCAACGCTAGAAGATGCCAGGATTGGCGCACCCACTTTAGTCATAGCTTCTGACCATGCCAATTGGCGAATTTTACCAGGGAAGCCACGCATTACCCAAGGGTCGGGATTGTTCCATTCTAAAACGGTGACACTACGATCCATGTTGCCAGAAGCCAGGAATTTGCCATCGGGCGACCAAGCCATCGCTAAACTGACAGTAGTCATATCTAAGCTGTATGGTTCTTCATCCCAGTTTTGACTATGCCAAATCTTCACTCCCTTATAACCACTAATGGCTAAGTATTGTCCATCAATCCGCCAATCTATACCCAATACTGAAGAGTTGTCGAAATTTAGTGTGACGACAATTTCCTGAGTATCTGCATCCCAGACTTGGACGTAACGCCCTAAACTAAAAGCCAGTTGGTTACTAGTGTAATTCCAAGCTAACTTGTCAACCCATGCGGGGGCATTTGACAGCGTGGCGATTAATTCTGTATCGTGCCAAATTTTCACCTGTCCATCTTGTCCGCCGACGGCTAAAAATTTTCCATTTGGCGAAAAAGCGAGACAGTCTCCTGATTTACCGTTACCAGTTTGTAAGGTTGTGAGTTCGCCATCAATCCACAAAACTACTTCACCGGCGGCGGAAGTTGCTGCTAAAGTATGACCTTGTGGCGACCAAGCGATCGCAGTTACATAATCTGAAAGTGTCCCCGAATAATGTTGTTCAAATTCCTTCGATTTGGTTGTGGAGTTCATAGTTATGTAGAGGAGTTAGGAGTTAGAAGTTAGGAGTTAGGAATTTTTAACTCATAACTCATAACTCATAACTTTTTATTTACGCTAGACAAGCGAGAAAATCTTGCTTTAGTTGGACTGCATCAAGATTGCGACCAATAAAAACTAGTTCGTTTTTGGGGGTTTCGCTGGGTTTCCAGGGGCGATCGGGTTTGCCATCAAAGATCATGTGTACTCCTTGGAATACAAATCGATTCTCTTCTCCAGCAATATTTAAAATGCCTTTCATCCGAAAAATATCTGGCCCTTGGGTACGCAGTAACTCGGAAATCCAAGTGTTTAATTTTTCTCCATCCACTGCACCAGCTTCTACTAAAGCTACAGAAAATACGGTTTCATCGTGTACATGAGCATCTTCGCCTAAGAAATCTGGATCAATTTCTAATGCACGATCTAAATCAAAGGCTTTTACACCTAATAAAGCATCCATTCCAAGTTCAGAATTTTGGGTGCGGTAGATTTTAGCGATCGCATTCATCGCCCGAATCCGTTTTTCTAATTCATCTAACTCTTCTGGTGCTACCAAATCTGTTTTATTAAGTAAAATTACATCGGCAAAAGCAATCTGTTCTTGTGCTTCGTCAGCATCCCAGTGCTGCCAAATATGCTTGGCATCTACCACTGTCACTACTGCATCTAGAGACAGTTGACTTTGCAAATCTTCATCAACAAAAAATGTCTGAATCACTGGTGCTGGATCGGCTAATCCAGTTGTTTCAATTACTAAATGGTCAAATTTATCGCGCCGCTTCATCAAGTTGCCAATGATCCGAATTAAATCACCGCGCACTGTACAACAGATACAGCCATTGTTCATTTCAAAAATTTCTTCATCTGCATCGATAATCAATTGATTATCAATACCCACTTCCCCAAATTCATTGACAATCACAGCAACTTTTTTGCCGTGTTCGTAGGTGAGGATGTGATTGAGTAGAGTCGTTTTACCTGCTCCCAAATAGCCTGTAAGAACAGTAACGGGAACTGAATTGTTGATTACGTCAGCCACCATACTCTAAATTCCCCTTATCTCACCTTATGGATAATCATTATCACATATCATAAATCTTTTTATATTTTTGTGCTTTTTTAACGAACCGCAGAGAGCGCAGAGAGAAAAAGTGCGAGAACTGCATTTGCTTTTCTCTTTGTGTCCTCTGCGCCTCTGCGGTTTAAAAAATTATTGACCAATATTTTTACCCATCTTGAAAGGGCTAGTTCTATAATTTTAGTCTCGCACCAAGCTACAATCTGAAGATTTAATTTTCTGAAGATAACAAAAAATCTTGAATTACTTCTAAAACAACTGCTGGGTATTCTTCATGCAATCCCAAAGAACCAGGAATAACAACACTTCTCACTCCTGGTAAGGCTACTAAAGCGTTCATTTCTTCTCGTGATTTAGGAGGGCTAGATTCCCCAATTACTACCATGAGCGGTACGGTTAAAGATTGCACAAGTTCTAAAAAATCAGATTGTGCGCGTACAGCATCAAGATTACCAGTTACAAAGGCAGCAGAAGCAAATCGCGCTCCTGGTTGTTGAGTTGTGTGCCATTTTTTCTCAATGAAACTGGGTGTAATTTTAGCCGCGTCAGTAAAGACATGACGGCGGTACATAAAACTTAAGAAAGATTGGGTAGTGTTGAGTTTGTAGAGAGCTTGACCAAGGATAGGCGATCGCACCAATTCTCTTACCATACCAGCTATCTGCTGACTTGCCCCCATTGTCGGCAAAGGCCCACGCCAAGTAGGAGCTAACAACACAATTCGTGAGAAAGCAGCAGATTGTTTCACAGCTAATTGTAAAACGTAACTAGCAGCATGACCAGCCGCTACTACAGTAATGGGAGTATTAAAAACAGCTTTGACAAAATCTTCCAGAAATTGCTGATATATTTCCGGTCGATAATTTAAACTAGGGCGAGAAGATTCACCAAATCCAGGCCAATCTACGGCTACGACTTGAAAATTGGGAGCCAGTAACTTGGCAAGTTCGCCTACTTCCAAGCGCGTTGAAACAGTGCTGAAAGATGGTAGTAGCAATAGCGGTGAACCTTTACCGAGGGTTTCATAAACAACGCGCAATTGCTGATTTTCCCAATTCCAGAGATATTCTTGAACTACTCCACCAAAGCCAGTAGCAGCAGAAGTAGATAATAAATTTGTTGACATTAGACTAAATTTTGGTAGTTGTACCTTATTTGTCCTTTGTCATTTGTCCTTTGTCATTTGTCCTTTGCTAATGACCAATGACCAATGACCAATGACTAATGACTGATAACCAAGTTTAGCTAGGCAAATCTAACTTACATTCCAATGCTTTTTTTTGCATGGTTTTAAAAATATTGTAAAACCCATTAGCACGGGAAGGTGTCAGGCTAACATTTAAACCTGTTTCTTGAATAAAATCTGGAGTAAGCTGGACAATCTCAGTTGGCGTTAATCCATGTAATCCTTCAACCAGAAGTCCGACTAATCCTTTAGTTAACTGAGAATCAGAATCGCCCTGAAACACAACCTTACCGTCATCCAAGGCGGCGGTGATATAAACTTGAGACACGCAACCAGGAACTTTATTTTCGGGTAATTTTCCAGCTTCTGGGAACTCATTGAGCTTCTGAGCATACCAGATTAGCTGTTCGTAGCGTCGCTTCGGTTCGGAAGCGCGTTGAAAGCGCTGGACAATTTTAGCGAGTGCAGGTGGCAAAGAATCTAGAGTTGAGGACATAACAGAAGCTGAAAACGATCGGTATCTCTTTGAGTGTAGATTATCTTTAGAGCAATCGCGCCGACCGTTTACTTGGTATATCAGCTAGCTATAACCGGACAAATCCAGATAAATACTGCGTAGGCGCAGCCCGCCGCAGGCATCGCATCCCCACCGTCCAGGTTTTTTAATCCCTCTAATCACAAAAACTTAATTCTTATTCTAACTAGAAAACTATATCACTCCGTAGCATATTCTCTGCGTGCCTCTGCGCTTACCTTTGCGTCCCTCTGCGTTTAAATTTCACCCTCAATTATCCACGATTTGACAATGTGATACTACTGCGGGTTGCGCCTATGCCCTTACAAAATTAGCTGCAAGTATTTAACCAAGCAGCTACATAATAATCAACAATTAAAAATTAAAAATCAAAAAAAATTCTGATTTTTAATTTTTAATTTCTCTCCCTTAAGGATTAATTCGTAGTTTGTGCAGCTAGCATTTGCTTCAGCTTTTCTAATTCCGAAGCCCAACGAGGGTCTGGACGAATAGCGTCTGAATCAGTAGTTGTGGTGCTGGTTTCACGAGAACCGCCACCACCGCCGCCACGACGAGGCTTCTTAGAGCTTTTCTCACGACGGCTGCCTTCTCTGTTGGGGCTAGGAGTCGGGGTACTACTAGCAGCAAGACTAACTGGTTTAGGCGCTTGTTGCTCGTCGCCCTCTTCACCCTTTGTCCGAGGTAATGCCTTCTCTAGCTTAATGGGAGTGTCTTTAAACATCTGACCATTATACTTTTCAATGATTTCGTCGGCTTGCTCGTCATTGTTGACGGTAAGAAAACCGAAACCACGGCATTTGCCAGTTTTGCGGTCTTTAATTAATTTAGTAGTTACAGCATCACCTTCTGCTGCAAAAACTGCTTGTAGATCTTGACGATCTATTTCATCTTTAGGCAAATTACCTATATATAGGCGAACGGACATGAACTATACCTCCAGAGTTGAATGAACATGGCAAGGCAAGAAAACAATCATTTAGCTTTGGCTTTTAAATAGATGCTATTGACCAAGACTGCCATAAACCAATTTTTTTTGCTCGAAACTGTCAACTTATACAACAATACAGTTTTTCGTCGGGATCAAGCTTGTTTAATCCAAAGGCTCACACTATGGTGAGCTAATAACACCTTAATTCTAAGAATTGTAAATTTAATAGCCTATTGTCTGCTAAAGTACACGCTTTTTTCTATGCCCTTTTTTGCAGAATCAAATACCATTCCTTACATTACCACGGTATTTTCTACGTAGCTAGTTTAGCGCCTACATTTCCGACGTTACTATTACTGCATCGTAACATAAAAGACATTTTTTTATTCACGGGAGCATATTTTGAAACAAAAACCAGCCAGTGGCTGGTTAATTTGCTGCTGTGTTGGGAGAAGAAAAGGTATGGAGCAGGGGAAAAAGCATCCGAATTTATAACTAAGCTGTAATGCTGAGTTACGTCGGGTGCTATTGTTTGTGTAAATAAATGTAACATTTATTAAGATAACCTGCAACTTTTCTTTACATTCCAATTTATCCTTTGTCTTTTATCCTTTGTCGTTTGTCCTTTGTCAGTCGTTTATTTTCTCCTGACTAATGACTAATGACCAATGACCAATGACTAACCAGTGAGAAAAACGTATGCGCCCCACGCCTGTGCTGCAACTGCCAAAAAAGTAGACCAAATGGGATGAGGGCTATGAATGGTTTTACCACTTTGAGTTTGTAGGGTTTGGATATCGATCCAAGGTGTTGCTCCTCGCCGGAACCAACCAGTGACGATAATTTGCCGCCCGATTAGATCCTGGTGATTGATTGACTGTCCTAGCCAAGAAATGTGGTGTAATTTCACCAAACCCGCGCTGGATTGGAAGATTAAATCTTGCGCTAGGGAGTTGCTAGTACCTTGACGACCTAATAGTTTGCCCACAAGACGCACGCTGACGCTATCAATGGGTAAGGCTGAAGGGTCAGATAACAGATTGGGTAAGCTGTCGTCAGTTTGCACAGTAGCAGGTTTAATATCCGGGAAGAAAGGATTAATCCGCATGACTGTACCGATGCTAAAGCCAATCAGAAGGCAGCCTGTAATGAAAGACCAATCTTCATAGATCCACTTTAGATTTAAAAACTTGAGTGCGAATGCTAGTTGCCAGGTTAACCAGACTAAAACTGCAAATAGAATCCCTAGAGGAATTCCCAACCAGGGAGCGACTTGTAATAGGAAAGACTGACGCTTAACCTTTGATGGTTCGCTTGCAAAATGTAGTTCGGTGTCTAGATGCCAGTGACGAGCTATTTGGCAGAGGCGTTCGATGCGATCGCCCATTAGAGGATGGCTATTATTAATCGTAAACCATCGGCTATAGGGATTGGCAGTATCCCACTTCAAAAAGGATTCAAAAGATAAATTACTGGCAATAGTACCTAAAGAAAGGCTCTGTTGGTGGCTAACTGGTGTCAGGAGATTTAAGCTTTCCAGTTGCCAATTGGTGTGTTCTTCTTTTTGGATATCAGCTGCAATGCCAATGGCAATTTTGAGTAAGGCGCGAATCAGCGCATTGGGATTACCAGTAATTTCCGCAGCGACGCGATCGCTATAATAAAGCCGCAACCGCGACAACCACAATGCAGTTCCAGTTAGTAAACACCAAACTCCATAAATTAGACTTGCCAGAATTGTCACTGGCCAGCGCCAAATTTTCGCTGATATTTTGTCTCCCAACTCCGACACTTGCTGATATAACTTATAAGTTGGTAATGTCACCAGCAACAACAAAGACATGACAGCAAAATCCCAGTGAGCAATATGTCCTAGTTGCGTGGCGTAAATAATGGCGATTTCATCATCTGCTAGTTGCTCTAATAGCCCTTGACTCACAACAATCCTGGCATTACGTGGTAAACTACCATAAGTCAGAATAATTGGTGCAGCCGTTGGTAATATCCGCAGTTTGGGTAACGGCCAGTGCCTCTGCTGGCAACAACGTTGTAGCACCCGAACAGCTTCGCGGCTATGAGTATTCAATACATCTTTCGGAAATTCTCGCTGACCATACAATTTTGCCAGTAGCAGATCCAGCAACCAAGGTGATACTCCGATTAAAATCACCAATAGTATTAGCAAAAGTTGAGTCGGGTCGTGGTAAAAAAACTGTATTGGTTCCAGATAAGGTAGTTTTACTAGAGTCTGGTTAATCAATCCCAGTACTAATTTGAGGATTTCTCGGATTACCCAAAACAGAGCGATGAATGTTCCGGCGGACAGTAGCCGCAAGGGAATTAATTTTGGTTTACGTAGGGGTTGCCATGCTTTGGCGCGTTGTGCTTGTCGCCAATAAATAACGCCGAACAATTTGGCTTGGGTGCGGGTAACAGAACCCATGAAGCCGCTTAGGGGCGTAGGTAGTGGTGGTGGTGTCGCTAATGTAGCTTTGAGTCTAGCTAGTGGCACCATCGGCGGGATGTCGTCGTTTTTGGTTTCTATTACTTGCTCGTCGGGCTTTTCCTCTAATTTAGGAGTTTCTGGGGGAGTAACGGGAGGTGAATCTGGGATTGAATCTGGGGTTGAATCTGGGGTTGAATTCTCAAAGGCAACAAATCCAGTTTCGACTTTTTTTGATTCTGGCTCAGGTTTTTTACGTTTTGTCAGGTGTTCGAGAGCGCGTGTTGCCCACTCTTGAACTTGCGGATTGTTACTCTCAATGAGATTCTGGGAAATAGCGATCGCTTTGGGAACTTCGCCAGTGCGAGCATAAGCCATCACTAAACCAACCTGGGCTTGTAAGCTAGCAGTCCCATTATTTTCGCTGCTAGCAATAGGTTCTAGTTGGGCGATCGCTGTTTGATAATTTCCCTGCTTGAGGGCAACTAAACCAGCCTCCAAAGACGATTTGGCGTGTGAAGGCATACAAATTCTGGCACTCCAATCTCTTCTAAATGATCCACGTTTGGGCAAAAGCGCGAACCTCGGATGTTGTGGAAATCAACCGCGCTCAAGTTTTGCTTGTCAAGTGAATTATTCTTCCACTGGTTGTTGACTAGAAAATACTGGAGCGATCGCGCTTAATTTTAACTCTGGATGGTCGCCCAATAACTGTTGACAATTCCATTCATTACGGAATAACAACACTGGCCGTCCCATACTGTCTTTAACTGTAGTGGTATTGAATATTCGTCCCACCTTTTCTAATGCTTCCCAACCACCCTCAACCCAACGGGCGACACTGTAGGGCAATACATCTAATATGGTTTCTACACCATACTCATTTTGTAAGCGAAACTGTACCACCTCGAATTGCAACTGACCCACCGCCGCCAAAATTGGATCGCGCTTGGCTTCATCAGTTGAATACATAATTTGTACAGCACCTTCTTCGCGCAACTCCGCAACGCCTTTTTGAAATTGTTTAGACTTCGAGGGGTTGGGATTCCTCAGAGACGCGAACAGTTCCGGCGAGAAATACGGAATCCCCTCATATTCGAGCTTTTGTCCCGTGTAAATTGTATCCCCGATCGCAAAAACACCGGGATTGTTCAAACCGATCACATCGCCAGGATAAGCCACATCAATCGATTCTCGCTCTTGAGCAAAGAGTTTTTGCGGGCGAGACAGACGGATGAGTTTACCAATGCGGGCGTGATTCACCATCATATCTTTTTCAAACTTACCAGTGCAAACCCGGATAAATGCGACGCGATCGCGGTGTTTCGGGTCCATATTCGCTTGCAGTTTAAAGACAAAGCCCGAAAATTCTGGGTATGTAGGGGGAACTTCGCCAACACTGCTAATATGAGAACCTGGTTTAAGGGCATAGTCGAGGAAATATTTGAGGAATAACTCTACCCCGAAGTTAGTCATGGCGCTACCAAAGAACACAGGGGTCATTTTGCCTTCGTGTATCAACTGTAAATCTAGCTCTGGCCCAACTCCTTCTAACAGTTCTAGATCGTTTTTTAGTTGGTAGTACAGACTTTGTTCTAGCTGTTCTTCGATTTTTGGATCGCCTAATTCCACTACTGTATCGCGGGCTTCTCGGCTGCCGTGGGCGCTGCGTTCAAACAGGTGTATTTGTTGCTTGTGTCGGTCAAAAACACCTTTAAAGCGATCGCCCATCCCAATCGGCCAATTTACCGCATAGGTTTGCAATCCCAATTCTTGCTCAATTTCATCCAACAGTTCCAGAGGTTCTCTTCCTGGGCGATCAAGCTTGTTGATAAATGTAAAAATTGGGATACCCCGCAACTTACACACTTCAAACAATTTGCGCGTTTGGGGTTCCAAACCTTTTGCCGCATCAATCAGCATCACGGCATTATCGGCGGCGGCAAGGGTACGATAAGTATCTTCACTGAAATCTTGGTGTCCGGGAGTGTCTAATAAATTGATTTGACAATTCCGGTATTCAAATTGCAACACCGTAGAAGTAATGGAAATACCCCGTTGTTGTTCCATCGCCATCCAGTCAGAAGTAGCCTTACGCTGCGCCCGTCGCGCCTTAACCGCCCCAGCTTCGTGAATTGCACCCCCGTACAGGAGTAGCTTTTCAGTTAGTGTAGTTTTACCTGCATCGGGGTGAGATATAATCGCAAAGTTGCGGCGAAGTTCAACTGCTTGAATAAGTTCAGACTGAAGTTCAGTAGACATAAATGTATTTGTTTGTTAGCTAGCTTAATTTTTTTTGACTCTGGCAAGTCTTTTAATCTTAAGACAACGACGCTCATGATAGGGTCGTAGTATAATCACCAATCTGATTAAATAGGAGAAAGCAATGTACGACACAGACAAGCGAAAGCTTCTATCTGCCTTGTCTCATGGAGCGATTTTTTTCAGTACAACAGTGATATCTGTAGGTATACCTATTGCCATATTGCTCGTATCTGACGATCCTGTGGTTAAAGAAAACGCTAGAGAATCCATAAATTTCCACTTTAACGTCTGGCTTTATGGAGGAATTCTAGGAGCGCTGTTTTTTCTATTCGGTTGGTTAGTATTACCTCTATTATTGTTGGGGCCACTAGCCGGTCTGGGATATCTATTACACTGGGGATTGACAATTTGGGCGCTCATCGGAGTTTTCAGCAATCCTGATATACCCTTCCGTTATCCCTACATTTTCAGAGTTTTTTAACACAAATTATTATTGGGCATTGGGCATGGGCATTGGGCAATTTAATTAATTCTTAGCGAATTCTCTGCGTGCCTCTGCGTTTCCCTCTGCGCCCCTACCCTGCGGGAAGGCGAAGCGCCTATGCGTTTAAATCTCAACCCTCATTCTTCAACCCTCAATTCGCCACGATTTTGCCAATAGACAATCTTATCATTTGGAATTTTGAATTGCTTCATAATGTTGTTTTTTTTCCAGCCCGTCGGATAGATACAACCAAGCTGTAAAATACAAAATTGCCCCACAACTTGATTAAGAGTAGGGCAAAGGACAGTTAAGCACTGTTTGTAGTCTGTCTGACGGCAGGAAAATTTTAACCTGCTTTTGTGACGCTTTCTTTTGTGTCTATTTGCGTTGTTTTTCTTCATAAAATTTTATGTTTCCTATACATCGTCCCCGTCGTCTGCGTACACATCCCCAACTGCGGCGGATGGTTCGTGAAACTGTTTTGACAACAAGCGATTTAATCTACCCATTATTTGCCGTACCGGGTGAGGGAATCGCTAACGAAGTGAAATCGATGCCCGGTGTCTACCAACTTTCGGTAGATAAAATTGTCGAAGAAGCAAAAGAAGTTTACGACTTAGGAATTCCTGCGATTATTCTATTTGGGATTCCGGCTGATAAAGATGTGGATGCCACTGGCGCTTGGCATGATTGCGGTATCGTCCAAAAAGCAGCAATGGCAGTAAAAGCAGCAGTACCAGATTTGATTGTCATTGCTGATACTTGTTTGTGTGAATACACTAGCCACGGTCATTGTGGTTATTTACAAACTGGTGATTTAACCGGACGAGTTTTAAACGATCCAACTCTGGAATTGTTGAAGAAAACAGCAGTTTCTCAAGCGAAAGCTGGTGCCGATATCATCGCGCCTTCTGGGATGATGGATGGATTTGTGCAAGCAATTCGTCAGGGTTTAGATGAAGCCGGATTTCAAGACACACCGATTATGTCTTATGCTGCTAAATATGCTTCGGGTTATTATGGCCCATTTCGGGATGCAGCAGACTCGACACCGCAATTTGGGGACAGAAGAACTTACCAAATGGACCCAGGTAATGCCCGCGAAGCGATTAAAGAGGTTGAATTAGATATCGCTGAAGGTGCTGATATGCTGATGGTTAAGCCAGCCTTGGCATACATGGATATTATCTGGCGGGTGAAGGAAGCGAGTAACTTACCAGTTGCGGCTTACAATGTTTCTGGTGAGTATGCAATGGTAAAAGCTGCGGCGCTCAATGGTTGGATTGATGAAGAGCGAGTGGTTATGGAAACTTTAACTGGGTTTAAACGCGCTGGTGCAGATTTGATTTTGACTTATCATGCCAAAGATGCGGCACGATGGTTAAAGTAAGGTGGGCGATTGAGTAAGAATGTGAACTACCCACACTGACTTGGAGTACCAAGTACAGTGTTGGCTTCTGTAATCACGGGGGAGTGCCTAAACTTGGACTTTCGCCCAAGGATAGGACTTACCTCCCCTCCTACAGCAGAGACGGCTGAACCTTCCGCCTTTATTATTCTGATACCCTCTGCTCTAATATTTGTCGCTGCGTTTCCATCCCTGTCATGATGAGTATTACAATGAGGACAAGTCCACTCACGGACATCCAATGACAACTCACTGATTTGATAAAAACAATTAGAACAGAGTTTGGAACTGGGGAACCATCTATCAATTTCAATCAACTTCCCACCTTTGCGTTCCAGCTTGTAGGCTAGAAAGTTAGTGAATGTTCCCCACCCTACATCAGATATTGATTTTGCCAACTTGTGATTACGATAGCGTAGCGTTAGCGAGTCTTCGAGCGTCACCATGCCTAATACATGAAGATTTTCTATTATGACAGCTTGGCTATCGCTGACCAACTTATAACTAAGTTTATGTAGAAAATCTTGCCTTGAGTTGCTAACTCGTTCGTACACCTTGGCGACAATTCTTCTGTATCTATTTCTTGAATTACTCCCTTTTGCTTTACGCGCTAATTTCTTTTGCTTACGTTTGAGATTAAACTCATGTTTGGCAAGGTGCTTAGGATTGTCATATTTTGAAACCTTTTCACCGTCGGTAACAACTGCAAAGTGTTTCAACCCTAAGTCAATGCCGTAAATTTTACCTTCTGAAATAATTTGATTGTCACCCGCTACTTCAGTCAGGATGGATGCAAGGTATTTACCAGAAGGCGTTTTAATCACAGTAACAGTCTTGATTTTACCCTCAATGGGTCTATGTATTTTGGCTTTGATTATCCCGATATTGCCAGGTAGCTTAACATTGCCATCTACAATCTTGACGTTTTGAGGATACTGGATAGACTGTTTTCCAAACTTAGATTTGAATTTAGGAAATCCAGCACGGTTATCAAAAAAGTTTTTATAAGCCGTAGTTAGATTGAGTGTTGTAGCCTGTAAAACTTGACTATAACAATCAGCTAACCAAATTGTATCTTCTGCCTTTTTGAGTGTAGGAAGAAATGCGTTGAGTGCTGCACGGCTAAGTCCTTTTCCTGTTTCTTTGTAAGTCTCGATTGACTTATTTAAGGCATAATTCCACCACCAACGAGCGCAACCAAAAGCTTGAGCCAATTGTATTTGCTGTTCAAGTGACGGATATAAACGGACTTGTACAACCTTGTGCAACACTTAACATCACCTCCTTGGTATATCTATCTTACCATGATATATATTTTCTGATAAGCCCTTGAGATCAAAAAATTGTTGATTCGTCATACATCTAATATTTGTCTTTGCTGATGCATTTAATCAATATTAGATGCAATCCTTATCAACCGCCTCATATCCCACCACTGATTCTGGGTACAGAATTCAGATGGGGGAATTACGGCGTAATAGTTAAAAATCTCACGCAGAGGCACAGAGTTGTGTTTTGTTGTCTGGGCGTGAGATTGTTATATTTTGCCTTGGGCTGGTGCGAAATTCAAATAAAATTTAACTAATCCGCGTTATACTTGTCATACGTGTATTGCGAGTATGACAAAACTATGCTAAGTGTCAGACTAGACGAAGAAACAGAAAGGCAGCTAGCCGATATCTTGGCTCATGAGCAAACGGAAAAGAGTGAGTTGATCCGACGCTTGATTGCTGAACGCTGGCTAACCTTACAAGCGGGTAAAACTTTGGTTGAGAGACGGGGTGGACACCCTGAACATTTACTGCAAGATGCACCAACGGATTTATCGGAACGCTCAAACCGTAAGAAAGCGATCGCACAATATCTCAACAAGCGGCATTCATGACCTATTATCCGCTTATACTCGCAGATAGCGGCTTTTTGTTTGCGTACTACAGCGCTAGAGATCAGTATCACCAACAGGTGCGTCGTTTTTTTGAAAACTGTACTTCTAGGCTGGTAACTACGCCGATTTGTATTGCAGAAGTGGTGTGGTTACTCAACTTTGATTGGCGTACACAAAACGAGTTTCTTCTAGATGTTGCGAAACAACTCTATGAGTGTGAGCAAATATTGCCGCAAGATTTTTCGCGCATTGCTGAGTTGAATACTCAGTACAGAGATTTACCAGGGGATTTTGCAGATTTATCCTTGATTGTCATTTCAGAACGCTTAGATATTGCTGCGATCGCTACTTTGGACAGTGATTTTAATATTTATCGCCGTTATCGGAAAAAGCCTTTTGAGCGGGTGTTTTAGGGATGCGATGTCTACGACGGGCTACGCCTACGCTACTCAATTATAATTTTTTCACCGGACACCACTAGCTAAGATTCCTAAAATTTTATTGACATCTTTAAGATAATATTCACTTAAGTCTATCTGGATAGATTGACCTTCTAATTTTAAAAATTGCCAAATACTTCCAGTTGTGACAGTTCCATAAATTATCAAATTTTCATTACCTGCTCGTTCGTTAAATATTCTTGCTGCTAACATTTCGGCTACACATTGTCCTAAACCAGCAGTAATGTTTTCTTTTTTAGCTTCCACAATAATAATGACTGGTGCAGTGATAATTAGTCTTTCTGGAGAACGGGTAATTAGAAAATCACAGATTCCATTTAAACCTTGTGCCGGATCAACATTGAATTCAACACCAGAAAACAAATTTATCTGGTCATTTAATTGTCGTCTCAAATCTAGTAAAATCGGAGAAATAATCATCTCAGAGCGAGCTTTTTCACTATTGCTAGCAATAGCTATCGGTAAATTATATTGAAGAATCTCTTTTAATAAATCACTGGATTCTATCTCAGATATATTAGCAAAAATATCAGTTTTCTCAATAGTATTTATTTGAAAATTCTGTTTAATTCTCTCTAAAGTAAAATCACTATATGACATATCAGGAGACACCTTCAGGCAACAACGCTAAAACTTATACATCAAGGATAACTCTCATAGATTAGACCATAACTTAATGCCGAGATACCCGACTTATCACCAGAAGTCGGGTATCTATCTATATTGATAAGCTTCGTTTGTCTTGTTGGAGAAGGTTTAAGCTTGCTTTCGTAGAATTGGGAATTTTTGAGTATATTTTACACATATACCTACGTTTTATTACATAGATAGATCAGCCGCATTTGCCAGAGTGTCAGGCGATCGCTCATAAAGCTCCCAAAACCTCTAAAATCTAAATTGAATAGCTTTGATATAGTTATGGCAATCACTTGCTCTATGCTAGGGCAGCTCGTCTAAACAACCTAAACTCTAACTAGTGCGATCGCTCACCTTATTTGCGACAGCAGCACGATAAAATTCTAAAACCATAATCGTACTAAAAGGTCTAAATGGCAGAAACACTATTCTTCAACGCCTTACGGGAAGCCATTGACGAAGAAATGGCGCGTGATTCCAGCGTATTCGTTCTCGGTGAAGATGTCGGACATTACGGCGGTTCCTATAAAGTTACCAAAGACCTGTACCAAAAATATGGCGAACTCCGCATCCTAGACACCCCCATCGCTGAAAATAGCTTTACTGGCATGGCTGTGGGAGCCGCAATGACGGGGTTACGTCCCATCATTGAAGGCATGAATATGGGCTTTTTACTGCTCGCCTTCAACCAAATATCCAACAACGCTGGAATGCTCCGCTACACCTCTGGCGGTAACTTTAAAATTCCGATGGTAATTCGCGGCCCTGGAGGTGTGGGACGGCAGCTAGGCGCAGAACACTCCCAGCGACTAGAAACTTACTTCCAAGCTGTGCCAGGGTTGAAGATTGTTGCTTGTTCGACACCAAGAAACGCTAAAGGACTGCTAAAATCCGCTATCCGTGATGATAATCCAGTATTGTTCTTTGAACACGTTCTGCTTTACAACTTGAAAGAAGATTTACCAGAAGAAGAATACTTGCTACCTCTAGATAAAGCAGAAATTGTCCGTCCAGGAAAAGATGTGACAATTATTACTTACTCGCGGATGCGCCATCATGTAATGCAAGCCGTAAAAACTCTTGAAAAACAAGGATACGATCCAGAAGTTATCGATTTAATATCCCTCAAGCCCTTAGATTTTGATACTATTGGTGCATCAGTACGTAAAACCCATAAAGTCATTATTGTGGAAGAATCCATGCGAACTGCGGGTATTGGAGCAGAAGTCATCGCCTCAATAAACGATCGCTTATTCGATGAATTGGATGCACCAGTACTAAGGCTTTCTTCCCAAGATATTCCCACACCTTACAACGGTAATCTGGAACGATTAACAATCATCCAACCAGAGCAAATCGTAGAAGCTGTGGAAAAAATGGTAGCTTTGCGAGTCTAGGGATTGGGGATTGGGGACTGGGGACTGGGGACTGGGGACTGGGGATTGGGCAGATGAGGGAGACAAGGGGACAAGGAGATAAATAAAACTCCTAACTCTTAACTCTTAACTCCTAACTCTTAACTCTTAACTCTTAACTCAGCACTCAGCACTCAGCACTCAGCACTCCTAACGCCCAATGCCATAACTCCTCAAAAGAGCGCTATTATAGCGTTTGTCAGTTGCGAGTTATGGTATGCAAAGACAGCGATCGCTATTAATTTTAATTTTAGTCCTGATAATCGCCGCTATTACGGTGATTGCCACAATTCCGATACCCCTTGGGCTGGACTTGCGCGGAGGTTCACAGCTCACAATTCAGGTGAAACCATCAGCAGATATTCCCAAAATCACTGAGCGAGAATTGGAAGGTGTAAAGAAAGTTGTCGAAGGCCGGATTAATGGTTTGGGTGTTTCTGAGCCAGTAATCCAAACAGTCAGCTCAGATAAAATATTGGTGCAACTACCAGGAGTCAACGATCCAGAACAAGCTGAACGGGTGCTAGGAGGCACGGCACAGTTAGAATTTCGGACACAAAAGCCGAATACAGAAACTCAACTGCTTGCTTTTCAAGCATCAAGAGCCGAATTGAAATTCAAGCAAGAACAGTTAAGAAAAAGTACCGACAAAGCGGCAATTGTCAAGAATCAAGAAGATTTACAGAAAAATAATCAAGCGATCGCAGAATTGTTTGAAAGCACTAATCCACCCCTAATTGGCAAATACCTCAAGGATGCTTATGGTGAACCCACTCAAGGTAACAACTGGAATGTTGCCATTCGTTTCGACCAAAAGGGTGGTGAACTGTTTGCCAATTTGACCAAAAATCTCGCCGGTACTGGGCGTAGCATTGGTGTTTTTCTCGACAATGAAGTAATCAGCGCTCCCACTGTGGGTATAGAATTTGCCGCTACTGGTATTACTGGTGGTTCTGCCGTGATTACAGGACGGTTTACCGCCCAACAAGCCAATGACTTAGGCGTACAACTACGCGGTGGCGCATTACCCGTACCAGTAGAAATAGTTGAAAATCGTACCGTTGGGGCAAGTTTAGGTAAAGATAGTATTCAACGCAGTATTTACGCTGGTATTGGCGGATTGCTGTTAGTATTAGTTTTCATGTTAGTTTACTACCGACTACCAGGATTAATTGCCGACTTTTCTTTGATTATCTATGCGCTGTTGACCTATGCCACCTTCGCTTTGCTAGGCATTACATTAACTCTCCCCGGTATTGCTGGGTTTATCCTCAGTATCGGTATGGCAGTTGATGCTAACGTATTGATTTTTGAGCGCACCCGTGAAGAACTACGTGCTGGTAAAACTTTATATCGTTCTATAGAGTCAGGATTCTACCGAGCTTGGTCTAGCATTTTAGATAGTCATGTCACATCATTAATTTCTTGTGCAGCACTGTTTTTCTTAGGAGCAGGTTTAGTTAAAGGCTTTGCTTTAACATTGGCGCTAGGGTTAGGGGTAAATTTGTTTACTGCCATTACTTGTAGTCGCACACTGCTATTTTTAACATTAGGATTTCCCAACTTGCGTAAGCCAGAGTTGTTTTGTCCCAATCTCTCAACGTCAATTAAGTCTGGTGCGGAGGTACAGTCATGAAATTTAGTGTCATCAAACGTCGGAGACTTTGGTGGACAATTTCTGCCACCCTAATCGTTATTAGCATCGTGGCAATGGTGATTTCTTGGCAACAACTAGGCGCACCACTACGTCCCAGTTTAGATTTTGTTGGTGGTACGCGACTACAATTTGAACGCGATTGTACACAACCAAACACCTGTAATCAACCGATTAATATTTCTGATGTTAGAGAAGTAGTTGATGCCGAGAAGCTAAATAATAGTAGCATCCAAGTCGTTGGTGAAAAACAACAAGGAATATCCATTCGCACAAAGACATTAAATGTCGATCAACGCACCCAGTTGCAAGCAGCTTTGAGTGAAAAAATTGGAGTCTTTAACCCAAAATCCACTCAAATTGACACCGTTGGCCCAACACTTGGCCGTCAGCTATTTTCTCAAGGGTTATTAGCTCTGGTTGTCTCCTTTACTGGGATCGTTATTTATTTAAGTGTGCGGTTCCAGGTGGACTATGCCGTAATCGCAATTATTGCCTTGTTCCATGATGTTTTGATTACGCTGGGTGTTTTTTCTATCTTAGGATTAGTAGCAGGTATTGAAGTTGATAGCCTTTTCGTCGTTGCTATTTTGACTATTACTGGTTTCTCGGTGACAGATACCGTAGTCATCTACGATCGCATTCGGGAAATACTGAATCTACATCCTAATGATGGTATTGACAAAGTTGTTGATGATGCCACCAATCAAACTTTAACGCGATCGATTAATACGACGTTAACCGTTTTGCTCACATTATTTTCCCTATTTCTATTTGGTGGCGAAACCCTGAGAAACTTTGCCCTGGCCTTAATTATTGGATTTACAATGGGCGCATATTCAAGTATTTTCATCGCCAGTACTCTCCTTGCTTGGTGGCGAGAGCGTAAAGAAGAATCCCAGGTGTTAGACAACGCTGATTCTATTGATACATCTCCCACTTCCCAGGATAGTTAAACTTGTGTATATTTCACAATTGGGTGAAAGCATTTTGAATTGCTCATCCATGACTTGCAATCTTATTCCCCTATGGATCAACCGGAAGAACGATTAAATACTGTCCCTGACTTTGAGAAATCTGACCCTTCGTTTGCTCAACAAGTACAAAGGCTACATCAGCTAACAGTATATGGCAGGTGGCTGTTTGTGGGCTGTTTATGGCTGACTGTTGCGCCCGTCTCCTTGTGGGGTCTACGTACAGAAATTGCTCTGTGGCAACAATATTTTACCTGGGTGGCAGTGAGATTTGGATTATTTTACCATCCACTGTCTACCTTTGGTCTGGCCTTTTGTTTGGGGATGACTGCTGCTGTTTTAGTTTGGCAAAGTCGGAATATTCTATTTGGACTACCACAGCAGGAAAAACAACGTTTAGAAAAACAAGTTTATCGGATACGTCAACAGGGAGCAACTCATCCTCTATGGAAGTGGGTTTGTCATTAAATGATACTGCCAAAAGTAAATGCCACAAATGAACGATCTTCAGATTAAATTTAGCGATCGCAAGTCTGAAATTGACCTTTATCAACTCCAAGAACTGTTAAACGTTTCCGCTTTCTGGGCAAAGGGACGCAGCATTGAAGATTTAGGTATAGCCATTACCAACAGTGAGCCAGTGATTTCCGTCTGGAATAGCGATCGACTCATTGGCTTTGCCAGAGCAACATCTGATGGCATCTATCGCGCCACAATTTGGGATGTTGTAATTCATCCAGAGTATCAACATAGTGGGTTGGGAAGCAATTTAGTAGAAACCGTTTTAAGACATCCCCGCATGAAGTGGGTTGAGCGCGTTTACCTGATGACTACTCACCAGCAGGGTTTCTATGAAAAGATTGGTTTTCAAACCAACAGCACCACTACGATGGTACTACACAATCAAGCTAACCGTACTTTCGTTTCTGCTACAGAAGTTCAGCTTCAGGAATCACCGAAAGAGTTCCGAGCAATGAGTGCTGAGTGCTAAGTATAAGAACTGTTGTAGTAGTAGGGTAATCAAGAAGCAAGGAGACAAGGGAGACAAGGGGACAAGGAGATTAGGACTTACGCACGGGTCAGGGAAAATCGAACCACAGAGGACGCAGAGTTCACGGAGGAATGAGAGTTTCAGAGGTTTCTTGCGTAAGTCCTAGAGATAAACAAAACTCCTAACTCTTAACTCTTAACTCTTGTAGAGACGCGATTAATCGCGTCTCTACTCCTAACTCCTAACTCAACACTCAGCACTACTCACTATGGGGATAGAGATTTGCAGTCTGGTAAGCTCATGAAGTGGTTCCTTCACAATGGTCGAGGGTAAGATTTCTAACTTTCCTCCCATAAGTTCCACCAGAGTCTGATTGATTAATAGCCTCATTCCTGGGGAAAGAACAGCGTTCTTTTGGTCAATCGGGGTCAACGGATCTTCAAATTTGAGCAAATCAATCGGCTCGCTTTGGGGTAAAGCATGAGTTGGTAAATCTAGCCAAATGTTTACAACATTGTTTGTAGGTAGGGTGCTAGTGGAAATACAAATACTGCCTTCCTCCATTTGAGTAATGGCAGTGTCTATTAAACTTATCAATACTTGACGCAGCCAGAGGTGATCTGTCAAAACATAAATTTCTGATTCGGCGGGTAACAATTGCAAGGGAAAATTGCGATTTGCCGCCAACATATAAGTTAATTTCTGAACCTCCTCTAAAATTTGGGCTAAGGATCTCGGCTGAATATCTAATTTATTCGTGCCGTGTTCAGTCCTAGCAACGTTGAGAATTTCATCCATTAGCTTCAACAATTTCAGCGTTCGCTCGTGAGCTTGGGCAATAAATTCTCGTTCTTCAGCTGGATTTTCACACAAATCTGACAAAATTAACTGATGTAAGCCAATCAAACCATTAAAAGGCGATCGCAATTCATGGGTAGTCCGCGCCAAAAAACCAGCTTTAAACTGGCTCATTTCCGTTGCCATCAGGTATGCCAACTGCGTTTGCTGTAGCTGTTCCGATATTGGTGGCATATCCTGTTGATCTAATGGCGCTACTGGAGATGAGCTAGATGAAACATTTGGCAAGCGCCCAAATAACTGACGGAAAACCATACCTAGTACTATTCCTGCTCCTAGATATATCCAGTTGCTCCAATTCATAATCTGGCAATATTAACTTGTTAATTGACCACAACAGCGCAAACTAAAGTTTCAGATTCTTCTGTTGTTAAAACCACGAAAACAACATTATAGCTACCTATACTTGCTTATCAGTTGATAAATCTAATTCGATCGCACCTTGCCGTAAAATCTGCCAATTTATCCCTGTCCATTTAGCAACGGTGGAAGGTACACCCATCCCTACTATTTCATCCTGGTATTCTGTTGTGGCTAAAGTTAGAACCTGGGGAAACTGAGTCTCAATTTCTGCCATTGTTTGTAAAGGTGGCTGACCAGAAAAATTGGCGCTAGTGGTAGCAAGAGGGCCTGTTTGCGCCAAAATAGTTTTAGCGATCGCACTGTTTGGTACTCGAATCCCAATTGTCGTTGGATCAATCGGATTCATAACTTTTGGTAGGCGTTGACTCGCTGGCAAAACTAGCGTCAGCCCTCCTGGCCAATATTTCTCAGCTAATTCTTGCCAAATTTTATACTCCTTCTCACTACCTTTGACATACGGCCACAAATCCTCAGCACTAGCCGCCATCAAAATCAAAGGTTTATCCTGACTCCGTTGCTTCGCCGCAAAAATTAATGCTGCTTTTTCTGGTAGTACTGCAAGTGCAGGAACAGTATCTGTGGGAAAGCTTACCAACAAGCCAGCACGTGCGCCAGTTATTAAATTTGTGAGAGAAACTTGCGTCATCTTAACTAAAGTAAGTCGGTGAGAACAATTCAATATTAGGACTTACGCAAAAGGATACACTGTAGAGGCAATTCATGAATAAGATTAAGGGGAAAGGGAAAAGTACTCAAAACCTTTCCCTTTCCCCCATTTTTGCATAAATATACTTATGCAATATGTCTAATATTTATTTACTCACTTAAATGTTGTGAGAGAGATGCGATCGTGGGATAATCCCAAATTACGGTTAAATCTAACAGCGATTTTCTCATCTAACCAGGTGCGACCACAGCCGACAATGGTTTTAATCCCTTCCCCAGATTCAGCAGCCACCACCCGATTTTCCTTAAGGGCTGCTCCTTCAACTTGGTAGAGAATGGGCGAAGCTGTTTTCAAACCTCCAGAAACAAATAAAGTCAGTAGACCGAAAAGTTTTGCGATCGCACACAGAGCGATACCTATAAAACTGACTGTTGTCAAAAAAACCGTATTATTAGATACATTTTTTAGAAAATTTGGATTTATCTAGTATGGCATTATCTTAGCCGTTTAAAAAGAAGCAGACGGC
>NZ_JABXKI010000058.1 GCF_017115095.1 Nostoc sp. NMS4
TGACTTCCGTTTTCTGTAACAATCCTTCCCTGTTATTTATTTGTTTTGAAATAATCAAAACTGGGATGCACCCTCTATTTCTCCTTAATCGAGCAGTATTGCATTGCAGTCGGTAGCAAATCAGGCATTTTTGCATTCAGGTGGCGAATCGTAGCTTCCATTTGACCACCAATCTCTCTGACTAGCTCGCACTTGTACTTGGTTCGATACCATTGATCTTGTTGTATACCGAAGTGACTCAAACACCTATCTCTAAAAGACTAGACTTGGCTTGATGGGCTGCATATACCGATGGGTGGACTCCACAAACAACCAGGCTGATTAAATTTACAACTGTGGAGAATAGTAACTCTCAAGTGTATTGAGTTTTTGCACTACGTTCAAATAGGTCATCCAGAATTTGGGGACATAACGCTTTTTCTAAAAGCCCACGAACCATCACGGAAACTGGACTTTCTTTTATAAATCGCTCAAACACCTGGCCTAGCAACATTTCTATTCTCCACCCAGCAGAGTTTCACTTCTTTTGAGCAAACTACAAATCAAGCCATTACACAACACCTTGAAAGGGCTAGTCCTAGAGAAGTCGGGGATCTAATTTTTCACAAATGATTTAGGATTGCTATATAATCCACTCCAACAAATCGCTATAAATAAACAATTAAAAATTAAAATTAACCGATATATTATATTTAATTCTAGCGTGCCAATTTAATACTTTTACCAAGAGATATTAAAAGTTATATCTTCCGCCGTATGAGGGTTTCAGCCCTTGGAGAGATGCTTTAAACAGCTAAATTCCCTGATTCTGAACTAAAGAGTTAGGTATTGCAATAGGTACAAACATAATAAATACTAAGAGTTACTTCTCAAGAAATTCTTAATTCCCCCAAATTCAAACTTAGTAGAAGGAAATCCAATGTTCCAAAGTACGGAAATCATGGTGGGACTCTATAAACCACTATTATGGTTAGCACAGGTTCCAGGAGAACCCTCAAACGTCACGCCAGAACAAGCATCGGTTCTCATTTCCGGGCCACGCTTTTTTGTGGCTTTAATCTCCGGCGTGATTCTTGCCTTTGCTTTCCAATTAGTTCTAACTAATCTCTCCCTTGCATTCGGTATTTCCTATCTGGGGCACTCATCTGACTCGGATTCAGATAGTAGGGAAGTGGGGAGTTTGGGCGGCAACATTCGCAAAATCGGTACAGCAGTGGGAATTTGGACACTAGCCACTGTGACGATCGCCTTATTAATCGCTTCTTATCTAGCAGTAAAATTGAGCCTTGTGATCTCAGACCGAGGATTGGGAGCGATTCTCGGTTTGGTAATTTGGGGTGCTTACTTTTTACTCCTAGTTTGGGTAAGTTCCACCACCGTCGGCTCCTTAATTGGCTCAGTTGTGAATACCGCAACATCTGGGTTTCAGGCGATTATGGGGACTGCTACCGCCGCACTAGGCGCTAAAGCTGTGAATAGCCAAGTGGTCGCCACAGCTGAAGCCGCCGCCTCCGCCATCCGTCGAGAACTAGGAAGCGCTATCGACCCCGTGAGTATCCGGGAAAACATTGAAGATTACTTAGAAAAGATCCGCCCTCCAGAACTCGATGTATCAAAGATTCGGAGTGATTTTGAGAATTTACTCAACGATCCGCAATTAAAAGCGATCGCTGGGACTCCAGATATCCGCAACATCGACCGCCAAAAGTTTATCGAGTTAGTCAGCAGCCGCACCGATCTTTCTAAAAAAGACGTTAGCCGCATTGCTGATACTTTGTATAAAGTTTGGCAACAAGTCGTAAGTCAGCAACCACCCACGGAAGACCGTTTGGGTGAGTTGATGGATTATCTGAAATCACTTCCGCCAGGACAAAGCAAAACAGACGAACTCAACGCCAAACTCGATCGGTTACTAGCAGAAAAGCGTGGTTCCAAAGAATCTGACCAAAAGGCAGCTACCGGGCCAATTCAAAGTACACTCCAGCAAGGAATATCTGCCTTAACCGGCATTGTGTTAGGACGCACAGATTTGTCTGATTTGGATGTGGAAAAAATCTTGGGTAGTCTCACCAGTGCTAAAGATAAAGTCACCCAACAAGCAGATAAGCTAGGTTTGCCAACACCATCACAACCCTACAGTCCAATTCGGGCTGATGTGGAAAACTACCTGTATAATACCTATGCTTGGCAACTGAGTTCAGAAAGAATTGCCCAGGAATTTCATGATGTCATCTACGACCCAGCTGCTGACCCTGGAATCGTCCGCCGGGAACTAGAACGCCTATCCCGCAATGATTTCGCCAAAATTTTGCAACAACGCGGATTGCTTACCCAAGGTCAAATTCAGCGTATTGCAAATCAGCTAGAAACTGTCCGCCAAGAAGTGCTGATCACAGTTAGAGCTATTGAAGAAAGAGAGATAGTCCAAGACTTGCAACGCGCAGTAGAAAGTTATCTGCTTGTTACTCCCAAGGCAGATTTGACTCCCGAAGGCATTGAGCGGAATTTTAAACCACTGTTAGCAGACTCAGAGGCAGATTACGAAACCCTGACATTGCGACTAGCGCACATTGAACGCCAAGAAATTCGGGAGATATTGTTACAACGTAATGATGTCCAGCTATATGAAGTAGACAGCATTCTCGATGAGTTGGAAAAACAACGCGATCGCGTCTTGGTAGAATCTAAAGGATTAGCAGAACAGGCACAATATCAAGCAGAAACCCTGTGGTTGAATGTAGAATCATATCTGCGTAACACCGGCAAATCAGAACTGAATCCTGATGCTATCCGCGCCGACTTCAAAAAGTTACTCGAAGATCCCCAAGCTGGAATTAGCTCAATTCGGGCGCGTTTGTCTCGCTTTGACCGCGATACCTTGGTGCAATTGTTGAGTCAGCGCGAAGATTTGAGTGAAGATCAAGTCAATCAAATCATCAATGCTACTGAAGAGTCATGGCATAATATTCGCCACACACCCCAAATTGTAGTCGATAAAGCTAAAGAGCAATACGACTCTGTGACGACAACGATCGCAGATTATCTCCGAAATACTGGTAAACAAGAACTGAATCCAGAAGGTATTCAACGAGATTTAACCAGATTGTTTGAAAATCCCCAAGAAGGAGCCGTTGCCCTGCGCCGTCGGTTGTCGCAAGTAGACAGAGATACCCTAGTGAAATTACTCAGTCAACGCCAAGACTTGAGTGAAGAACAAGTCAATGAAATCATTGATTCTACTCAAACTTCGATTCGTAACTTTGTGCGTGCGCCACGTCGCCTAGCTAGCCGCACACAGCAAAGAGTAGAAACATTCAAAGGTTATCTCGAAGAGTATCTGCGTCAAACTGGTAAAGAAGAACTCAATCCTGAAGGTATCAAACGCGACTTGCAATTATTGTTGCACGATCCGCGAGTTGGGGTGGAAAGTTTTGGCGATCGCCTTTCCCAATTTGACCGTGATACCATCATCGCCCTGCTGAAAATCCGGGAAGATATTTCTGATCAAGAAGCAGCGCGAATTGCCGATAACATGGTGTCCGTAAGGGATCAATTTGTCGAACAAGTGCGGAGCATCCAACGAGGCATTCAAGATGCAATTGACGGGGTTTTTGCCCGCATTCGTAACTATCTCAACTCCCTGGATCGCCCGGAACTTAACTATGATGGTATTAAGCGCGATCTTCGCACCGTTTTTGACGATCCCCAAGCGGGGTTTGATGCCCTGCGCGATCGCCTGTCCTCCTTTGACCGTGATACCCTAGTGGCAATTATGAGTTCTCGTGAGGACATCTCCGAAGAAGATGCCAACCGGATCGTAGACCAAATCGAACGGGCAAGGAACACAGTATTGCAACGTGCAGAACGTCTACAGCACGAAGCCCAACGCCGCCTAGAAGAGGTGAAGCATCAAGCACAACGGCAAGCAGAAGAAACCCGCAAAGCCGCAGCAACAGCAGCGTGGTGGCTATTTGCCACAGCATCCGTCTCCGCCATTTTCTCTGCATTAGGAGGAGCGATCGCTGTAGTTTAACAAGTTGTCTCCGCTAACTTTTAAGCCTCCCGATATGGGAGGCTTTTCTATGTTAAAAACACATACGCCACACAGTTTGATTTTTCAAATACACTAATTAACAATTCAAAATTCAAAATTAAAGACATTTCAGCATTAGACTTCCGACGTAGGTTGGGTGGAGCGGAGCGCAACCCAACATATATCAGGATGTTGGGTTACGCAAAGCCTCCACCCAACCTACAATTTTTTTGCTGTGGTTCGATTTTTCGTTACCTGTGCGTAAGTCCTGATATTGGCGGATTTTGTGTAAATATGCCTTTCAATATAGTCACATAAGAATATCATTTACCGCTCTGATCTCAGCAATTAGATAGGTGAAAATAGATTTGCTTTCATGTTTTAATCTGATTAAATAACTTGCAATCAAACTTCGGCTTATTATCAATAAATCGCCCCGTAACTTTTGCAAGTTAATAACTCTAACCTAAGTAGCAATTTCAAATCATGGAAAACACATTAATTGATAAAACCTTCCGTGACAGCAATGGCAAAATTGTTTTGGCCCAAATGCCAAACCCACCACTTATTCTTTGGATAGTAGCTAGTTTACTAACTCTAGTTTTTACAACTGGTAAAATCAATACAGTGTTAGACTTTCTCGCAAATGGCTCCTTGTTTACTTGGGCGTGGCTGGAGCTATTTCAAGGCGTTAATTATTTTCGCAGAGCGTTAGGTCTTGCCGTATTGATTGGGATGATCGCCTACAGAATTCAGTAACTATAAGTAATCAAGTAAAAAATAATACTAATAATAGGGAGTTCTAAACCCCTTTTTTTGTCCAAAGTTCAAAATGTGAATAAAGTCATGTTGAAATTATGACTTTATTACACTGTGCTTTCTTATTTAGCATCTTAAACTGAGAGCAATACAGCAAATCAATTAAATCGTGTAACAAACAAAACTTACCGTAGGGTTAATAGGTAAGAATATCTGTTCACAAATTATTGATAAATGCTGTATGAAACTCAAAAAAGTTAATTGATGGAGATTTGAACATGAAACGTATTCTATTAGGTACATTACTTGCTCTCCCATTTGCAATTTCCTCCTTGCCGTCACAAGCATCAGCCGCAGAAATCATTGTCAGACCCAATGTTCATAGAGCTGCTGTTGTGCATAGACCTATTGTTGCCCGCTTTCAACGAAAGTTAATTCCTGCACATTGGGAAACAGTACGACGCGGTAACAGGTGGGTTAAGGTTCGAGTTCCTGCTCGTTATGTAAATGTAAGAGGTTAATCTCTAAATAGAGGCTAACGACTAAAATAGAGTTGTTAGCCTCTATTTAGTACAAACTTGTTGCTAAATAAGACTTGGAAGTAAATAAAAGTAGCTGGCATAAGTCAATTTAATCAACATGAATATATATCAAAACTCTTGGTTCTTAAAAAAACTTTTGATATTTATACTGGGAATTAGTTTAGTGACAGCTGGCGATTCCATTCAGGCGGGAGAAAAAAGTATAACTAAAGAAAAAATCTTGATTGGTGATAATTATGGAGAACTATACGATCAAGGAAAGTTACGTACTTACTATTTTTATACTCCAAAATCCTATAATTTACACCGCCCAATGCCGTTAGTTTTAGTGTTTCATGGAGATGATGGTAATGGTCGGTCTATCAGTAATGTGACTCGCTTCAATGAATTAGCAGATCAAAAAGGATTTATTGTTGTTTATCCAGATGGAATTGACCAAAAATGGAGCCTTAGAGGTAACGCTCAAGGAAAAGTAGATGATGTTTTATTTGTCAATACTTTGATTAATCATCTTCAGCAGCAACTCAATATTGATAGTCATAAAGTTTATGCCACCGGTTTTTCTAGAGGTGGTATACTTACGCAAGCACTAGCTTGTAAGTTACCTGATAAAATTGCTGGTTTTGCGTCAGTAGCTGGTTCGCTCCCAGTTAGACTCAGACCTAGTTGCCAGCCTCAAACTCCCATATCGATGTTAACGATCAACGGTACAAACGATCGCGATGTGCTTTATGAAGGTGACGATCATACTCAACGAGGAGCGCTGGTTTCGATCTCAGACATGGTAGAGTTTTGGCGATCGCACGATCAATGTACCTCATCAAATGCATCTTTGAAGTTTTCTGAAGATAAAGTGAAAACCGCTATCTACACAGGTTGTAGTGGCAACTCCGAAGTCTGGCAGCTAGCGGTAGTAAACGGCGGACATTTTTGGCCTGGTGGTTCTTCAACTGACAAGAGTTTAAACAAATTCAATGCCAAGTTGGGGCTAAACGCCAGTGAAACAATTTGGAACTTTTTTCAGCGTCACAGTTCATGAGTAGCTAATTTTTTAAACACCATTTTGCTTAAACCATGCCAAGAGGTGTTTCCAACCATCCTTGGCTTCTTGTTCGCGGTATGAGGGGCGATAATCGGCAAAAAATGCGTGGGGTGCATTGGGATAGACGATGATTTCAGATTTACTGCTGCTAGACTTTAAGCGATCGCGCATTTGCTCTACTGTATCAAGAGGAATACCTGTATCCTTCCCACCATAGAGTCCGAGAACGGGGACTGTCAGTTTTGATGCAATATCGACGGGATACTTGGGCTGAAGTTTGGTAGCATCGCCCACAAGTCGCCCATACCACGCTACACCAGCCTTCACCTGGGGATTATGTGCAGTATATAACCAGGTAATACGACCGCCCCAACAGAAGCCTGTAATTCCCAACTTCTCGCCATTACCCTTAGCTGATTTCTTTGCCCAGCCTACTGTAGAATCAAGATCGGATAACACTTGGGCATCTGGTACTTTGGCGACAATTGGACGAATTTCGTCTATATTGCTTAACTTCGAGACATCGCCTTGACGCACAAATAATTCTGGTGCGATCGCTAAATATCCCAACCGAGCAAAGCGACGAGTGATATCCTGGATATGCTCGTGTACACCAAAGATTTCCTGGATTACCAGAACAATTGGGAAATTATCACCAGTAGCTGGTGCTGCTCTATAGGCAGGAATTTCGCCATCTTTGACGGGAATTTTCACCGCACCAGCTACTAACCCCTTGCTATCAGTAGTGATAACTCCGGCAGAAATGGGTTGTACTGCGAGGGCAAAACCTGTTGCTAGGGTGGCTGTTGCAATGAATTGGCGGCGAGTTACTTCTTGCATCATCTCTACCTTGACTTAGCGAAAATTTTATTATTTGTTATGAGTACAGTACTATAAAATAAATACTACAAATTATCAATCGGCTTACCGTAATATTTAGCTTTATATGCGCGGCAGGGTAGGTGTACAAATCTCGCAGCCCTAAAAAAGTGCTTCTATCCCAACACCAGCAAGCATTTCAGCCCACTAATCATCCAATCTTCATCCGCGCAATCTCTGAAATGCTTACGAAAATTGGGTTTTAGCGTTTAAACTTTTCTGACACTCTTTCCAAATCAATTCTCTAATGCTATGATTGCCCTTGAATCGCGCAACCGCACCTTGAAAACTAAATATAGCTGGGCTTTCAGCCTCCTGCCATTGCAATTCATTAAAATCCCTATTAGGGATTGAAACATCTTTTGAAGAGATTCTAATGATATTCCTAGTATAATTGCAATTCATTAAAATCCCTATTAGGGATTGAAACCCACAGATGAAATCCGACAACCGCCAGAGTCGGATTGCAATTCATTAAAATCCCTATTAGGGATTGAAACGTTGAAAAATTATTATTAGCTGAAGCCACGCACCAATTGCAATTCATTAAAATCCCTATTAGGGATTGAAACATAACATCTGTGTCCATAAACCTTAATCCATTCTTCGATTGCAATTCATTAAAATCCCTATTAGGGATTGAAACCCAACTTCTTTCTTTATGCTATTGATGTAGCTGCTAATTGCAATTCATTAAAATCCCTATTAGGGATTGAAACTGCCCTTGTAGGCGATAACGCGATCGCCTACCTTGAATTGCAATTCATTAAAATCCCTATTAGGGATTGAAACCTGACTCGCTCCAATCCATCTTTTCGATCAACTACATTGCAATTCATTAAAATCCCTATTAGGGATTGAAACACTAACTTTATTCCCAGAAATAGAAATGTGATGGATTGCAATTCATTAAAATCCCTATTAGGGATTGAAACAAGCACCCAATTGGCTATCAAGGAAGCTTTAAGTATTGCAATTCATTAAAATCCCTATTAGGGATTGAAACCTCAACTATTTGGCAGTATTCAAGTTGCCTGATGGAATTGCAATTCATTAAAATCCCTATTAGGGATTGAAACGTCATTCCCAATTTCTGTTGCTTGTATCCATGATTTATTGCAATTCATTAAAATCCCTATTAGGGATTGAAACTGAGTGCGATCGCATTGCACTATGGCGATTAGTGACATTGCAATTCATTAAAATCCCTATTAGGGATTGAAACATTGCAGAACTCTCTGCAAAACTCAAATGGACTTTGATTGCAATTCATTAAAATCCCTATTAGGGATTGAAACAGAAATCAGGCTAGGGAAGCCGTTAAGTCAAGCAGATCCAAATTGCAATTCATTAAAATCCCTATTAGGGATTGAAATAAAGGTGGCGGTGGGGTCTGGGGAAACCCTAGATATAAAACTTAGTATCAATATTAGACAAAGAGCGATCGCCTTATTTTTCCCGATTTATCCAATCTTCTCCACCAGCTAACTGACTGAGATAATCATCCATAATCGCTGGTAATTCCTTTGGTGAATAAGTATATGTTAATTCATCTACAATTGCCAAGGCATCTGCGTAACGTCCTTCCAAAATGCTCTTTTTGAGGTCTATTAATTCCTGCGTCATTTTTTCACTTCCTACCTGCTTTCCAATCTTCTCCACCGACTAGCTGAGTTAAATTTTCAGCCAAAACTGCGGATAACTCCTTAGCTGAATAAGAATAAGTTAGCGCCAAAAACTTCAACGCAGTCTCAATAATTTGGTTCCTATCCACCATTTCAGACAGTTGGAATTGATTATATACTCCATTCATTACTTCATCGCTGGCATCTGCGATCGCATCCTCAATAACTTCCTCTTCTATCAAATTATTCCACTCATCTAAATTAATATAGTAAGATTTTCTATTATCTTTTATATTAAGATTTTTAATTTCTCGGATTGAATTACGAATAGAAGCTGCCCATGAACCAGTTAATCGCTGCTCTAGTTGGTTTTTAATCAAATGAATGAGCAGTATCCTTAAATAAGCTTGGATATTCCGCAGAATAGCTTGTTTACTCATGCCCTCTAATTCATCAACAATTACCAAGGCATCTGCGTAACGTCCTTCCTGGATGCAAGTTCTGAGGTCTATTAATTCCTGTGTCATTTGTTATTAACCTCAAAATTGTATTATGCTAATTACAATATAACAATCACCTATACTTTATTAATAGCAGAGTATCTTACCTGCCATTAATAAAGGAGTATTGTTCACTTGCTCGCCTGTATCACTTGCAAGCTCCCCCCTGCATATAAAGTTGACTTACTCGCTGCAAAGCCAGTTTTAGCTAACAACTCAACCAAATCAGTTTTCAGCAATTCCCAAGCTGTCTCCGTTTCAAACAACAACAAAAACACCGATACTCCAGGCCAAAATATCGGATTTGTCGGAGCATGAAAATCCACCAGCGTAAAAACCCCTCCTGGCTTCAGCACCCGATAAACTTCATTAATAATTTTTCGTAATTGCTGAGGCTGCATCTCGTGTAATGCAACGCTGGTATGCACCACATCAAATAGATTATCTGCAAATGGCATCTCCTCGGCAAAAGCTTCTATGTATGAAGCTTCCGGTACATTTAGCCGCGCCCGTTGTAAAGACTTGGGTGAAGCGTCCAATCCTGTTACGTTTTGTGAACTTTTTACTAAAAACTCCGTTGTTTGACCACTACCGCAACATAAATCTAAAACTTGAGTATCTGAGTGAATTGTTAAGCCTTGCAAAGCAAGTTGCCGAAAACGGGCTTCACCACCTACACTTAAGGCTGCTAAACTAGAGATACCATCATATAACCACTGATAGCGGTAACTCCAATCTCTTAAAATTGTTGCCATTGCATATTTCCTTGCTATTAAGCTTTATATTTAATAAAGATATATTGTTAACATTAGTAAAAAAACTGAAAAGATTGGGGGAAAGTAACTGCTATGGGTCGTGTAGGCGTCTTATTACTCAATCTCGGTGGTCCTGATAAGCTAGATGATGTCGGGCCGTTTTTGTACAATCTATTTTCCGATCCGGAAATTATTCGCCTACCATTTCGCTGGTTGCAAAAGCCCCTAGCCTGGTTTATTGCCACGCGGCGAACCAGAACATCTCAAGAAAATTATAAGCAAATCGGTGGTGGTTCCCCATTGCGGCGGATCACAGAAGCCCAAGGGGAAGCTTTAAAAGAACAGTTAGGTTTTTTGGGGCAAGAAGTTAATATTTACGTGGGAATGCGTTATTGGCATCCCTATACAGAAGAGGCGATCGCACAAATTACCCAAGATAAGGTAGAACACCTGGTTATATTACCACTATATCCCCAGTTTTCTATCAGTACCAGTGGTTCCAGCTTTCGACTTTTAGATAAACTTTGGCAAGAAGATCCAAAACTTCAACCGATTGATTACACCGTCATTCCTTCTTGGTACAAACAACCAGGCTATCTGCAAGCAATGGCGCAACTCATAGCCCAAGAACTTGAGCAATTCCCCAACCCGAATGACGTTCATATATTCTTCAGCGCTCACGGCGTTCCCAAAAGCTACGTTGAAGAAGCTGGCGACCCTTACCAGATGGAAATTGAAGAATGTACTGCATTAATTATGCAGACTCTCAATCGACCCAATGCCCACACTTTAGCTTACCAAAGTCGTGTCGGCCCAGTAGAATGGCTCCAACCCTATACTGAAGATGCCCTCAAAGAACTAGGCGCAGAAGGCGTGAAAGATTTGGTTGTCGTGCCAATCAGTTTTGTCTCAGAGCATATCGAGACATTACAAGAAATTGATATTGAGTATCGAGAAGTAGCCGAAGAGTCAGGAATTCATAACTTCCGCCGCGTGCCGGCTCCCAATACCCATCCAGTATTTATTAATGCACTAGCTGAATTAGTGATTGATGCACTGAAAAACCCCAGTTTCAAGCTTTCGCAAGCTGCCCAAATGAAAAAAATGGTAAAGATGTACCCTCAAGAGCGTTGGGAATGGGGTCTGACTACTAGTGCTGAAGTATGGAATGGTCGGATTGCGATGCTAGGTTTTATTGCCTTAATCGTAGAGCTAATTACCGGTCACGGCTTCTTGCACATGATTGGGCTTTTGCAGTAAATGAAAAGAGTTAGGAGTTAGGAGTTAGGAGTTAGGAGTTGGGAGTTAGGAGTTGGGAGTTAGGAGTTCTCGCCTAGTTCCCAGCCTCCAGGCTGGGAATGTATTCAAAAGAGGCTCTGCCTCTCCTCAAGCTACTGGAGGCGGAGCCTCCCAGAATGGTTTCCCAGCCTCTAGGCTGGGAACCAGTCACCAGTCAGGTCAAGGGCTGTATCTTTTCTTAGTGCCATTCCAGCATAGGCAAGGTGAGAATAATGCCCAATGTCCTATGCCCTATGCCCTATACCCTATGCCCTCTTTCCTTGTGATACCAGTCATACCACTGTTTAGCGCTACGAACTGCAAACCAGAGCAGTATTAAAGCAATCACTCCTCCTTGCCAGGGAGCATCAAAGGCAAATAGTACTAGAGCAATGCACAAGGTATCTTGAAGGAAGACTGCCCACAAGGGTAAGCCGCGTAACCGATAGAACCAACCAACTTGGACGAGTTGGAGTACCAAAGCTAATAAACCTCCAATTATGGCAATCAGCCAGTTTGGGGTTGCTGTTGCGGTGGCTACTGCTAACCCCATAATTGCGCCCACCACGGGAGACATAAACAACTGAACTAGTTGAATCGATCTTTGCCCCCAGAGCTTTTTTGAGAAAAATAATTCAATTAATGACCAACTGGTGAGGCAACCTAATAATATTGGTGGAGAAATGTGAGATAAAATTGGAACTTGCGACCACAAGTTACTACCCTGTAATAATCCAATAATCAGCAAAGGTATGCCTATTCTCATTCCTGCTGCCGCAGATGCAGAAAGTGTGGCTAGGATTTCAATCATCAAAGCACTCGTAATAACTAATAAATAAGTAAGTATTTGTTATGTATACTACCCAGTAGTGACAATAATTCGAGCATCATAAAGATTGCAATATTAAATTTTGTTGGTATCTTTATACAGAAGAATTCAGGATTCAGAATTCAGTAGTCAGAATTCAGGTTCGGTTAAACACATCAGCTTATGTCTTAGATTCAAGAATCCCCGTCTCTTTAGAGCGGGGAGTGTCAATACAAGCCAATTAATCCTAAATACCTAATCGTTGGTAAACTTCTTCTAAATGCCGTAGATGTTGCTGGGGGTCGAAACAAACCTCTAGTTCTGCTGGAGACAATTTTTGGGTAACACGCGGATCTTTGCTAATCAAGTCTTGGAAGTTTCCTTCTGGCTGATTCCAAGCGGCATGAGCGCTTTCTTGAACGATCGCATAAGCATCTTCTCGGTTGCTTCCCTTGTCTATCAAAGCTAGTAACACTTTTTGGCTGAACACAACGCCGCCGTAACAGTTGAGATTCCGTTTCATGTTCTCAGGATAGACCAACAGGTTTTTTACCAAATCGGTTATTTCTGATAGCATAAAATGCGTCAAAGTGCAAGCATCTGGCAAAATCACCCGTTCCACAGAACTGTGGGAAATGTCCCGCTCATGCCATAAGGCAACGTTTTCTAAAGCTGCACCGGCATGACTTCTGACGAGTCGTGCCATTCCCGTCAGTCGTTCCGAACGGATGGGGTTGCGCTTGTGTGGCATGGCTGAGGAGCCTTTTTGACCTTTGGCGAAGAATTCTTCAACTTCTAAAACGTCTGTTTTTTGGAGATTGCGAATTTCTACAGCAAAACGTTCAATGGTTGCAGCTACCAAAGCTAATTGTTGCACATAGTCGGCGTGGCGATCGCGCGAAATAACTTGAGTTGAGGCTGTATCGGGTTGGAGTCCGAGTTTTTGACAAGCGATCGCTTCTACACGGGGTTCAATATTGGCATAAGTTCCCACCGCACCAGAAATCTTACCAACAGCGATCGTTTGGCGGAGTATTATCAGGCGTTCTTGGTGTCGCAACACTTCTGCTAACCAACCAGCTAACTTAAAACCAAAAGTAATCGGTTCAGCGTGAATACCGTGCGATCGGCCAGCCATCACTGTATGACGATGTTCCCGTGCTTTTTGGCGAATTACCTGAATCAAATCTTCTAGACGTTGCAATAATATATCCAGGCTGGCAACTAATTGCAGTGCTAAAGCCGTATCCAAAACATCCGAACTAGTTAAACCCAGGTGAATGTAGCGTCCGGCATCACCAACATATTCATTGACATTTGTCAAGAAAGCAATGACATCGTGGCGGACTACAGCCTCAATTTCCAGCACCCGCTTCGGGTCAAAATCCGCCTTGGCCTTAATTTCCTCAACGGCTTCAGATGGAATGTAACCAAGTTCAGCTTGAGCCTCACAAACAGCAATTTCGACTTGCAGCCAAGTTTTTAGTTTATAGGCTTCATTCCACAGATTAGCCATTTCGGGCAAAGTATAACGCTCAATCACAGTTCGGCACAGAATACAACCGTCATATTTTACAGTTTAATTAATGTAGATCGCTTTTTAACGCTACTTTTTGCTCAGGGACAGGAGTAGTTTTTGAGTCCGACGTGATGATACTAATCCTACCGTCAGTTTCCATGTATGCCAATTTCACATCAGCCAAAAATTCCACACCTTGCTGACGTAACTTACTCATCAACTCATAGAGACCTCACGGGATGCTGGAAACTCAGTGTCTTTAGACCTGACAGCGTTGCGACACGGGTGGTTTTAACCACCGTGGTAATTAAACCAGTTGAACGTTTAATTAGTGATACTTTATTTTTGCTAAATTGACCTAATCTTTTCCAATCTTGATCGGATACCGATACTTGTTTTTCCGTGTCTCCACTAACCCATCCAAAATACGTTTTATTTCCTTGCGTAGCTTTCACATAGTCTCCTTTTCTCAATTCGTGTTTTGTTACTGTTCCTCCATATTTACGTCTAATTCCTCCAATTGAAGGAACCATTAAATGTAGTTGCCTACGACTAATTGGAGGACGACGCAAAATCGTAAATTGTGATTCTGTTATATTGACTTTACCTATCCAACTTGCACCATGACTTTTGGTTCCAACGCAAGATTTGTATTTAACGAATTCCGAACTTGCAAGTGTTATTGCATCTACCGCGTGAGTCTCTGGAATTTGTAAAGACTTATCTGACTTTTCTTTGTGCAAACCTAGATGCTTACGAAGATTAGATGTTTCCCATCCTTTTTTCAGGGTTACTTTAGCAATTTTAGATAAACGATCTATTTGATATCGTTGACCTACCATCACCGGACTAAAACTCTTATTTCCAGTCGCTTTTACTTCTTCGACAACAATTGTTTTTACTGGGTAAATATCGCACAACAAACTAATCACTCGGTATTCTAAATATTTATTAGCTCGAATACTCGGTGGTAGTTTAGAGCCGCGTCTATTATCAAATCTAGCTTTACGATGATTGCGTTTTGTAAAAGATAAATTACGTTTAATTCGTCTTCCACGTCTACCACGACGCATCATAGCTCGTTGTTCCATTCTTTTTTTGATTGATTTGAATGGCAAAACTAAATGCAGCATTTGTAATGTATATTTTCGAGATTGAACCCCAATCCCCGAAAACATTTTACCGGGGTCTAAACCAATTACTATATCTTGAGTTTTTGTATCAATTAAATAGACTAATAATTGAACATAAAACATTCCTAGTTTGTTGAATTTACCAAGAGCTTTACCTTCTGTAATCCAGCGTCTAGCACGACTTGGTTTTGTTGGCATCAAAGGTAAATTATCTTTTGAAATTACTGGTACTCTCTGCATGGAGATAATCCTTAGAGTAAAAGTTTAAGTCCCTTCGCTCAACGCAGTTAAGATGTCTTGCCCAAAGCAACACTATTAACAAGATAGTTTGAAGATAATCCGAACTAGGGAAACATTCGGAAGTTCGTACCAAACTGCGTCTCAATTGAGCTAGTCAAACACGTAAGACTTGTTTCTTACAAGCTCAGTGGCTTCAGCCCTGAGTTATTGACCATCTGTAATTAACTGTTGTTGCAGATGGCACTCAATCATCTGACCGTTTTTTACCAATAGCAAGGGTGGCGGATTCAGGAAACGTTGGAACTGGGGAAATTTGTAACCCAACCAGTTCAGCAAGTAACTCCAAAAAATTACTGTTCCTAGCAGGATAGCGCCTTCAGTAATTGATGTATAATTACTTGCCATAGCATTTTGGGCAGCTTCCGCAAATAGCACAACTACAAGTAAATCAGTAATTCCTAATGTTCCTAATTGTCGGCTAGGAAGTAGTCTTAGCACTGAGAACAGCGCTAAATAGACCAGCGACTCCCTGATAATTAACTCAAAGATGCTGATGCTAGGAACAAAAATTGCTTGCCAATTGATAAAAAACCATTTTTCCATTAGCACTGATTTTTTTCCTTGTTCAATAGACTTCTGGAAAAAATCCAGTATAAAACCCGAAGAAGCCATCTGTAGCGATCAAGGATTAAAATCGCTGATTTTTTCTTCTCTGCTTTAAGCGTTTGGGCTTCCTAAAATACTGAAAGAAGCGATTAATAAAGCGAGAAGATGGCTTTTTATTAGTCGATGCTTGTTCCCTTGGAGCCTTGCCATTATAGTTTGTGTTATCAGATATATGTACAGCATTTTTAGTTGGAACTATACCGCTTCCATGCCTTCGAGAATAAACTTGAGTAAATTCTGCACCGAAGAAAAGAATCTGTGCGGCATAGTTAACCCAAGCTAAAATTACCACCAGTGAACCAGCAGCCCCATAAGTCGATCCAAAGCTGCCATTACCCAAATATTGTCCTAATAAAAATCTCCCAATAGAGAACAAAACTGAGGTCAGAGAAGCCCCAACTAAAACATCACTCCAGGCAATTTTGACATCTGGTAGGACTTTAAAAATTAGTCCGAACAGCACTGTCGTGATTGCAAAAGAAAGGGTGAAATTGGCAAACTGCCAGATGAAATCGAAACCTGGTAACAAATTACTAAAATATGTTACTAATGTTGCTAATATCGTACTAATTACTAGAGAAACTAAAAGTAAAAAGCCAATTCCGATCACCATTGCAAAGGACAAAACGCGGAGGCGAATCATATTATTTATGCCACGTCCAGGTTTGGGTTTAACTTCCCAAATCGTGTTCATGGCATCTTGCAACTCAGTAAATAAGCCTGTAGCACCCACTAGTAGAACTAGGACACTAATAATCGAAGCGATCGCACCTGTTTTTGGTTGGTTAGCATTTTTGATCGCTGTTTCGAGAAACTTTGCGCCATCTACCCCGACTAAACCTTGAATTTGTCCGACAATTTGACCCCTTGCCGCTTCCTCTCCAAATACTGCACCTGCGATCGCAATTACAATAATTAGCAATGGTGCAATGGAAAAAATCGTGTAATAAGCTAACGCCGCCGCTAACCGTGAGGCTTTATCTTCACTCCATTCTTTAAACGTCTCTTGTAATAACTTCCAAATTTCTTGCAAATTCATCCAATCAGTCTCCTTGTAGGGGATGTTGCTTAGTCCCTGATATATTGGATACTGATTTGCTCAGTTGTGACATCCTCCCAAGGGAGTTTGTGAAGGGTTCTTGGGGAGGAATTTAGAATTTTATAGTGACAATGCGATGTCTATGACGGGCGTAGCTGCGGCGCAAATTGGCGATAATTAATAAAGATGCGCTGATGTTGATCCTATAGCAAAGTAATTTTTACCTAGTAGTCTGTCCCAAAAGTTTTGAGAGGTGAATCAGTTTTAAATTTATCTTCTTTACCTCTTAACTTTGCGCTCTTTGCGTCCTTCTCTAACGAGACGCTGCGCGAATGCGGTTCGTTTTCTTAACCCAGCAAAATTAATGAGACAGCCCACTAAAAGCAATGACACAGACCGCAGCGATTACCACTCTTGAGGATGCAGAAAATCGATTTGGTTTTGTTCGTGTTGAAAACCAGCAATTTTTCCCAGAGTGGTATGAGGGATTGTCTGAAATTACAGAAGCGGAAAAAGCCTCTGTGGATGTCGTGCGGCGCAGGTATCTTTATCACCGTGGCGGCGGTGATTTACTAGAAGGGACGGTCATATTGTTGTTGGTGTCACCAATACTTGCACTCTCTGGATTTTACGATCCTCCTTTCAGAATTAAGGCTGAATCATCCGTGGAACTAATGCTGAATGATGGCGAGGAGATACTGCGCGGACGGATTGATGTTTTAGTGTTACAAGATCGGTTGTGGGTGATGGTGTTGGAGTCGAAAAAAACCACACTCTCAGTTTGGTCGGCTGTACCGCAAGCCTTAGCTTATATGATGGCTAACCCCAACCCCAGTAAACCTGTGTTTGGGATGGTAACGAATGGAGACGATATTTTATTTGTGAAAGTGACGCAAACAAATACACCGCAGTATGATTTGTCAAGAGTCTTTGCTCCATTTGCATCCGCGAGAGAACTTTACGCCGTTTTGCAAATTCTCAAACGTATTGGTCAGTTAATTTCTCCTGCGTCTTAGAGGTTATTTGGAAAGCCTTGGCGTTTACCCCACCCTAACCCTCCCCTTGCAAAGGGGAGGGAACTGGATTTCCTGTTTCCCCCCAATACATCGGGGGGATTAAGGGGGGTAATTTGACTTGTGTTGGCATTTATTACAACTATTGCACGGATTGAAAAAGGGCTTTACAAAGTCCAATTATCCAAAACTATATTCGGTACTTGACAAAAGTCCTGGTTGTTGCGTGTAACCAAAATTCCATTCATCGAAAGAGCGATGCCTACGGCTGGCTGTGCCAACGCTGCAATCCGTAAATCCTGCCGACCAACTTTAATCTTTTGATTAGATTCCTATACAATGCTTGTGCTTCATTTGTACTGTTACTCATCTATTAGAATCATAGCTTTTGCCTTGCTAATTAGAAAAAGTGAAATTTGACGAATCTTAATTAAGAATTAGTATTACTGCATTCTGTCGATTGTGCGATACTGAATCGCCTCCGCCACATGATTAGTTTGTAGCTCATCTTCTCCCGCTAAATCTGCAATAGTTCGTGCTACTTTGAGAATGCGATCGCTGGCTCTTGCCGATAAGCCTAATTTTCTAATGGCTGCTTCTAATAAATTGCGGCTAGCATCATCTAACTTGCACCATTTCTGAAGATGGCGACTTTGCAGATGGGCATTGCAACGCAGATTTACTTCTCCTTGGAAACGGGTAATGGCGCGATCGCTTGCTTGTTGAACTCGTTCGCGGACTGATATTGATGTTTCTCCCGTCGGTTGTTGGGTAATTTCTTCTGGTTTCAAGCGATTCACTGCAACTTGTAAATCAATTCGATCCATCAATGGCCCAGAAAGTTTTGCCCAATATTGCTCGCGTTGGCGGGGAGAACAAGTACATTGTTGGATGGTATCGCCATAGTAACCGCATGGACAAGGATTTGTACTCGCCACCAAAGTAAATTGCGCGGGAAACATTACCGATAATTTGGTGCGGGAAATTGTCACATAGCCATCTTCTAAAGGTTGACGCAGAAATTCTAAAACATCTCGTTTAAATTCCGTCAACTCATCGAGGAAAAGTACACCTCTGTGAGATAATGATATCTCTCCAGGGCGAGGGAAGCTACCACCACCAACTAGAGAAGGGCCGGATGCTGAGTGGTGAGGACTGCGAAAAGGGCGATCGCGTACCAATGTACCACGATTTTTCAATAAACCAGCTACCGAATGAATGCGAGTCACTTCGAGAGATTCGGCAAAACTCAACGGCGGTAAAATTCCCGGTAAGCGTCTTGCTAGCATCGTCTTCCCGCTACCAGGCGGCCCGACAAAAATGAGATTATGCCCGCCAGCCGCAGCAATTTCTAAAGCACGACGCGCATGAGCTTGTCCTTTCACGTCATGCAAATCTGCGCCAGGGTATGATACTGTTGTTGTCTGTATTGTACTATCTATCTGCACAGGTTTGTAACGCCCCGGATTATTTAAAAAATCCACCACTTCAGACAGATGTTTGCAGCCGTAAACAGCCAACTCTTCAACCACTGCTGCTTCTTGGGCATTGTCAGCAGGGAGAACTAAACCTGCAATTCCCATCTTTTGGGCTGCTGCGGCGATGGGTAGTACACCAGCGACGGGACGCAAACTACCATCTAAAGAGACTTCGCCCAAAAATAGATAATCCCCCAACAAATCGGCGCTAACTTGCTCAGAAGCCGCCAAAATTCCCACACTAATCGGCAAATCGAAACAGGGGCCTTCTTTGCGTAAATCTGCCGGAGTTAAATTAATTACTATCTTTCGCATCGGAAAGGCAAAGCCAGTATTTTTCAAAGTTGCTTTGACTCTCTCTCTTGATTCTTGAATTGCTGAATCTGGTAGTCCCAAGACAACAATTCCCGGTAATCCCCCTGACACATCGACTTCTACGCCGACTTTGACGGCATCGATGCCCACAATTGATGCACTCCAGACTCTAGCAAGCATTGCTTATATAACAGTAAACCAATAGACATCTCTAGCAGATCAGTTGTTAGATTGGCATTAGTGAAACCACCTAGACGATTTCTCGAAATTACAGCAATTTTCAGGTATTTAGACCACTAGGGGCAATTCATGAATTACTCCTACGACAGATATGGTTCAAATACATCAAAACTGTAATTAATGCCAGTCCTCCAATGATTATGGCAATATTTGTTAATGCTTGGGTGATGTATTCGATTTTTTCTAGATTTGAAAATCCTTGAATGTTTTCAAAGAATGAGAAAATTAAACTTAATAGACATCTCCAAAAAAGAGCAAGAAAAATATTATTCAGAAAAGGCAAGCAAACATACATTTAAAAGTCAGATAATTATCTTGCCAGATGCCAGCAATATCGTTAGATTGGGAAAATAAGAATCATTATGACATTCCAAAGAATCCATAAAACTGCTGGGAGCAATGCCCAAATCCCAGAGAGAACATTCCCGTTGACATCAAGACCATTTGCGCCGATTACTAAACAAACAACACTAACTCCCCTTCGGCAACCGCAACAAACCGAGGGATTAGTTCAAAGAAAAACGAACTTGTTAGAAATCTCTGGTTTAATGCCACAGCCAAAAACAAAACGACCACAAGTAATACAGGCAAAGCTGACTATTGGGCAACCAGGTGATAAGTATGAGCAAGAAGCAGACACCGTAGCGCGTCAAGTGGTACAGCGTCTTCATGCACCCATGCCAACTCCAAACATCGATATGAGCCAGCCTCCAAGCGAATTTGTCCAACGCATGAAAGCCCAGACATTACAGCGAACACACGGGCATCAACAACCAGAAATATCAACCCCAAAAACGAATTTACTCAAACGAACAGCAGGTACAAAGCGCCAGACGATGCCATCAGAACAACTGCAACCTCAACAGATGCTTCAACAACGAGTGCAGAGAACATCTGAAACTGTTATCCAGGCAATGTTCAAGAACCCGCGAAAGCGACCACTGGATGAAGAAAGCGACAGTAGTGGTAATAAACGTCAAAAAACAGATACGACAGCTGCCTATGATGAAGAGCAAGAATTCCTCAAGGCGAGAAAATTTGATAATCCACCTCTTAGGGAAAAGCATAAGCCAGAAATATTGTGTCACAAGAATGACAAGTTTTATAAGATGAAAGATGGGAAACCAGACTTTAGCTTTGAATTTCTTTTCACGCGAGACAAAAGTTTTAAGGTGGAAACTCAAATCAAGGCTATGAAAAATGATTTTGAAGAAGAAGGTTATGTTTTCTACGACAAAGGCTTTCAGTGTGATTGCTGGGTAGACATAGATAATACTAGGACTGATGTAAAGGATATAGGCAGCGATTTCTCTACAATAGATGAGCCGCTTTTCCCAATTGATAATAGTGGAAAACCAATACTGCCATCACCAGATGATGTCAAACAAGGCAAAATTGGAGATTGTTATCTGATGGCAGCTATTGCAAGCATCGCACAAACTGAGCCTGAATACATCTTTACAATGTTTCGTGACTATGGAGATACGGTCGCCGTGCGGTTATTTGATGTAGATGAATCAGAACCTGAAAACCAGCAATTTACACCACTGTATATAAAAATAGACAAATCAGTTGTCAAAGACGAAGATGGTAATTTGGTATATAGTCAGGGTGCTTTGTGGGTACATATGCTTGAAAAAGCTTATGCTGTTGCCGGATTTGGAGGAGACTTATCAACAACGGACAATGAAATACCACCTTCGTATGAAAAGATTCATGCAGGTGTCAGTCGCTATGCTCTGATGATATTACGAGGTAGAAAATTCACTACGGCAAATATCTCGAATGAAGGAGATAAGATTAAGAATAAAAAGCTGTTGCTCTCAAGTCTGGAGGAGGTTAATAAATACCATTTAGCCAAGGGTGGGGATGTCAATAAGTATAAGGATTTAATCAGCTTTACAATATTTAAAGGCGATGTGGGGAAAATAGACAAATGGATGGATTGGCTGACCCAACAAAATGGAGTAGAAGCAGTAAAAGAAATTGAGACGATGATAACTAATAAACGGAGTGGAAGTTACAAAGAAGAAATCCGATTAGAAGATTGTGAAATGATTTTTGATGCAAAAGGACTTGATGCAACACTAATGACCGATCTTATGGATAATTATTTCCAAAGAATATTTCCAGGAAAGAGGGGAACCCACAGATATACAGACCAACAGTTAAAGATATATGAGAATATTAAAAAATTCATATCAAATCACAGACCTATAACTGTAAGTGCTCATAAGAACGTAGGTCGAGATATGACAGATAGTGATAGAGGCGAGAAAGAGTCTAAGGGACTGCTAGGAAACCATGTTTATACAATAATGGGCTGTAAAATTGACTCAGCTAATCTACGCTACATAACGGTTCGTAACCCTTGGGGAAAATACGGTCGAGCCTATAACATGGATGCAACCATAGGGAGTAAGGCAAAGGAAAAGACAGATGGTACATTCGATGTAGAATTGAGTGATTTCACAAAGCGCTTCAAAAGCATAGATTACTAGGAATCATATTTGATTTCTGAAAAAAACGGCGTTGCTGAATTGAAGTATGAAATTTCAAAATTCGATATTTCAAACTTTTACTCTCTGCGCCCCCCATTTCCAGAATTGTTATGAAGACTTTTGGTAAAAACTAGAGCATTAAGTGAAAACGGTAGAATGCGCCTAAATAACTAATGATCCTGAGATAACTTAACTAGACTACCGCCAATGTGTCGGTGCTTCGATATAATCAGGTAGGCGAGTGGTGCGATCGCCAATTGCCTCTTCAATCTGCTGTGATTTGACATTTTCTGAGCAGCTCAAGTTTGTTCCACAGAGGTTAGCTTCTTGGAAATTAGCCTCTTGGAGGTTAGCTGTACTAAGTAATGCACTTTCTAAATTAGCGCCAGCAAGTTTTGCCTTTTGCAAGTTACTGCCAATTAGGTTTGCATCTTGGAGATTGCTACCCTCGAAGTTGACTTCTTCCAAGTTGGCATCACAAAGAATTGCTCCTTCCAAGTTAGCATCACAAAGAACTGCTCCTGCTAAGTTGGCATCACAAAGAACTGTCCCTTCTAAGTTGGCATCATAAAGGATTGCTTGGGAAAGGTTCGCTTTTCTCAGAATTGCGCCTTGGAGATTGGCTTCTGGGAGGATTGCTTTTTGCAGGTTCGCTTCATAGAAGATTGATCCACAAAGACAGGTAACAGATAAATCTGCTTCGGAGAGGTTGACTCTGGTAAAATTGACCCATTGCAAGTTAGCCCCGGCAAGAATTGCTCTAGAGAGGTTAGCTTCTGTTAAGTCTGCATTACTCAGGTCTGTATTGCGTAAATCGAGTTTCTGATTGACTGGATCTTTAAATGAATCGCGTCGTCCAATGACAGTTAAAGCTGTTTGAATATCTGTAGGAAGTTTTGATGATTGCAGTGACTCATCCTCATAATCCCGATTCACCGGGGCATTCTCGCGGATAAAAGCAGCGAGGATTTCCATGATTGTCCAATGATCTTTTGGAGAATCTTTGGCAATTCGTTCTAAAGCATAAATTGCGGCAAATCGGGTTTCAATCTTTTCATTTCCCAATTGTTCAATCACCTTAGAAAAGCGTTCGGAAATATTTTCTGGTGGAGTTATTTGTGTCTGATTGATACAATTTACGATATTGTTATCCCAAGCTATTGTTCCAGATAGGAGTTGCGTTAACAGGCTGTGATTCTCATCCAGAGAGAGTCTAGAGGTATAGTAACCATTAAGAATTAATGCCAATCCCCCAATAATTATGGCAATGGTTGTTAATGCTTGAGTGATGTATTCAATTTTTTCTTGATTTGAAAATCCTTGAATATTTTCAAAAAATGAGATAATTAGAGTGAATGATAAAATAAATATAACTGAGACAAATACCAACAAAGTCGTGAGTGCATTGGTCTTTATGAAAGACATGTCATAAGTCTTCATATCCGACTCCTTACGGAAATAAATTTAGGTTGATTCTAAGAGTATCCGTAAAGTTATGATAGAGTAAAAATACTGATAAAATTGACTAGCTCTTAAATCTACTATATAAAAATTATCTATATATAGCAATCGTTAATCATTGGTGAGAAACAAAATTATCGATTTTCTAGAGAAGTCAGGGATCTGATTATTCCCCAATGATAAGACATCTGCTGAAATTAAATATGCGTTATCCAGAATCCTTGTAGAGACTTAGCACTGCGATGTTTCTACATTCTTTTCCACTCATATTTATTTTACAGTAATTTTCAAGTATTTAGACCACGATTGAGACAGAGAGTAGGGAATAGTGTAGTTCAATTACTTGAAAAATGCGTGTAAATAGAGCTGCATAAATTTTTAACAAGAGAATAAACTGCGAGACGATCGCGCCGTTGGGACATAACATTTTTATGGATCATCAGGAGTATTCCAGGCAATTAAAAAGATTATATTACTTATGAAGAATAGTTTAAATTCTGTGAGATTAATCAGGTTTATCTAATTCTCCGGTTGATCGCAAACCCTAAGTAGATTGAACTAAGTTAGAAATCGCCGTGAGCAATTCCTCTGGTGCTACAGGTTTAACGATGTGCTGTTGAAACCCTGCTCTTAGTGCGTACTGCTGATTGATTTCGCCCGCATAAGCAGTCAGAGCGATCGCTGGAATCTTTTTTGTGCCGATTTTGGCTTCTAGAGTCCGCACCTGTTGCATCAGCATATAGCCGTTCATTTCTGGCATTCCAATATCGCTGAGTAAGATATCTGGCTTTGACTGGGTTAGCGCTTGTAATGCTTCATATCCTGATGCGACTGCGGTAACGATCGCACCAAACTGCTCTAGGACAAAGCTGAAAAAGTCGCGGGTATCATCATTGTCATCCACAATCAGCACTTGTAAACCCATGAGGGGAGAAGGGGGAAAAGGGGCAGTTGCGGAATCAGTATTTGTGTCATCCCTGATTGTTGCACTGTCCTTGATTAGCGGCAACCTCACTGTGAAGATCGCTCCCTGTTCCTCGCCAGGACTTTCCGCCCAAACCGTTCCGCCGTGCATCTCAATTAAGTGACGAGCGATCGCTAAACCTAACCCTAATCCACCAAACCTTCTAGTTGTTGTACTATCACCCTGACGGAAATAGTCAAACATATAAGGTAAAAAGTCAGGGTGAATGCCCTTACCTGTATCACTCACACTAATCTGCGCCTGAGCGTCGATGCACTCCAATCGCACATTTACCTTTCCCTCAGTCTCAGTAAACTTGACGGCATTGGATAGAAGGTTCCAAAAAACTTGCTGTAAGCGGGCTGGATCGCCCAAAACTTTGCCCACACTGGGATTAAGCATCGTCTCAATCTCAATGGTTTTAGCCTCTGCTGCCAAATGCACTGTTTCCATTGCGGCTTCAATGGTGGATACCAGATCGACTGGAATCATGTTGAGGCTGAGTTTGCCTTGGAGGATGCGAGAAACATCTAATAAGTCTTCAATGAGTTGAGCTTGTAATTTAGCATTGCGCTCAATAGTTTTCAGGGCTTTGTTGAGCGATGGCTCATCAAATTTCCGAGTCTGTAACAGTTTTGCCCAACCGAGGATTGGATTCAAAGGCGATCGCAATTCATGAGAAAGTACCGCCAAAAACTCATCTTTGATTCGGTTCGCAGCCTCAGCTTCCGCCCTGGCTCTTTGTTCGAGTTGTAAAAGGCGATCGCGTTCTGATTCAGTGCGTTTGCGATCGGTGATATCAGTTAACATAGCGATCGCGCCTAAGCATTCACTCTGTTCATTCAAAATCACTCTTGCAGAAATCAGTGTCCAGATATACGAACCATCCTCGCAGCGCAATCGCCTTTCTTTAAGATCGCTCCCTTCTCCTTGAAACCACTCCAGTTTCTCTTCAGCATTATCAACCCGATCCATAAAATCAAATATAGAACGACCGAGGATTTCTTCTGCCGGATAACCCAACATCTGAGATATGCGCTGATTCACAAACTCTGTTCGGGCTTCCGAGTCAATCATCCAGATTCCTTCATAAGAGGTATCAACAATGCGGCGATACTTGGCTTCACTCTTCTGTAAAGATTCCTCAGCTTGCTTGCGCTTACGCCGCTCTTTAGCTTCCTGCAATGCCCGTTGCACCGAGGGAACTAATCGCCCTAGTCGTTGCTTCAATACATAATCGGTTGCGCCATTCTTCAAGGCTTCGATCGCTAATTCTTCACCCAGTACAGCCGAAACAAAGATAAAAGGAACCTCTGGAGTGCGATTTCGGGCAATTTCCAAGGCAGAAATGCCATCAAAAGATGGTAGGGCATAATCGGCAAGAATTAAATCGAAAGTCTCTGTTTCCAAAGCCGCTACGAAGTCAGCACCAGTTTCGACTCGGATCAGTTGGCAATTAATTCCCCCTTCAATTAGTATCGCTTCGGCTAGTTCTGTATCTAACAGGCTGTCTTCCAAAAGAAGAAAACGGAGGACATTCATTAGTTGCTCTCCTTTTGAGGATGAGGTGCGGGAGGTAAAGCACCAACGGGAGGCTGATTAATCACCGCCCAAAACAATCCCACACCCTTAATAGAATCAACAAAATCATGGTAATCTACTGGCTTGACAACATAAGCATTCACCCCTAACTCGTAGCAGCGAACTAAATCCGGTTCCTCGCGGGAAGAGGTCAGTACCACGATTGGAATCACTCGCATTACTGGGTCAGATTTGAGTTGTACCAATACTTCTAGTCCATCGACTTTAGGCAGTTTCAAATCGAGCAGCACTACAACAGGATACCCTTCCATTCGCAACCGGAACAGCCCCCGGCGATAAAGATAATCTAGTGCTTCTTCGCCATCGCGTACCACCACTACTTCATTGGCGAGATGGTTTTCCGACAAGGCGGCTAGGATTAACTCTGCATCGTTGGCACTGTCTTCAATTAGCAAAATTCGCTTAAGTTCTTTCATTCAGTCTCCTTCTTGGACAGTTTAGGCAGCGAGAAATAAAAAGTTGCGCCACTGTCAACTACAGCCTCTGCCCAAACTCGACCATTATGCCGATGAATAATGCGTTGCACGTTTGCCAATCCAACACCAGTGCCTTCAAATCGTGGGTCGCTATGTAGACGTTGAAATACTCCAAATAGCTTGTGGACATATTGCATATTAAAGCCTATGCCGTTATCTTGGACAAAAAAGATAACTTCGTTTTCATTGTCAATACTTCCAACAGTAATTTTTGCTGGGTTTATAGTCTGGGTATATTTTACGGCATTGCCTATCAGGTTGCGAAGCACCAGCCGCAGCATGGAGGGATCGCCTTGCACTTCTGGGAGTGATTCGATCTGCCAATGAATTGTGCGTCCTGGAGTTTCTGCCATTGAGTCGCGTTTTACTTCTTGTACCAATTCCTCCATATTGAGTTTGATATAGCGCATTTCCGTGCGCCCCATGCGAGAAAATGTGAGCAACTCATCGATTAATATTCCTGCCTGTTTTGCAGTTTCGGCAATTATTTTTAAATAGCGCTGACTTGTTGGATCTAAGGTTGTTGAGCTATGCCGCTTCTGAAGTAATTCGACAAATCCGGCGATGTGGCGCAGTGGTGCGCGCAAGTCGTGAGAGACTGAATAAGAGAAAGATTCGAGTTCTTTATTGGCGGCTTCGAGTTGAAAAGTGCGCTCTTGAATCCGTTGCTCTAGCATTTCATTGAGTTGTTGCAAGGATGCTTCGGCAACTTTGCGATCGTGAATGTCGCTGGCGATGCCCACCCATTTGATAATTTGTCCCGTGGCATCTCGAAATGGTAAACCCCGGACAATATGCCAACGATAGCTACCATCAGAAACTTGACGAAAGCGAATTTCTACTTCGTAGTCTGTAGCATTAGCGACAGCTTCCATTGAAGTTTTAAAGACGCGATGCCAGTGGCGGGCTACGCCTACGCGGTCATCAGGGTGAATCACACAAATCCAGCCATAGCCGGCAGTTTGCTCCATTGTCAATCCGGTGAAATCTAACCAGTATTGATTGCAATAGGTAATACCACCATCGCTATCGCCCATCCAAATCGCCTGTGGTGAGACTTCCGTTAAAATTCGGTATCGCTCCTCACTATCACGTAGCGCTGCTTCTGCCAAATTGCGTTCGCGCAGCGCAGCTTGCTGTTCGCTAATGTCAGCGACCAACGCCGCATACCCTTCAACGATTCCCTCTTTATTAAACTGGGGAACATAAATCGCATTAATATAGCGTGTTGCACCATCTTTATAAGAAATTTCACTTTCAAAAGTAACCTGCTCTCCTGCTAATACTTGTTCGACATAAGGACGAAGTACTTCATAAGCGGATTCACCCAATACTTCCCAAAGATGCTTCCCATAAACTTCTGCTGTGGAATGTCCAAACCACTCTTGATATGCTCGATTGTTGAAGCGGTAGCGTTGTTCTGAATCTACAAAGGAAATCAGAACTGGCAGTGTATCTGTAATCAAGCGAAGTTCTGTTTCTCGTTGCCGCAGTGCTTCCTCTATCAGCTTACGGTTGGTGCGATCGCGTAGCGCAGCTTGCTGTTCGCTCAAGTCAAGAACGAAACCAATGATTGTCCGATCTCCCTGTTTAGCAAAACCAATTAGAACCGGAACTAGAGAGCCGTCTTTGCGAATGTATTCTTGCTCAAAGGGCTTACAACTCCCTGTAATTGCCAGTTCTTGAAGCGATCGCTCACTTACCTCAATGTATTCGAGTGGAACGATCTCGCCCCAACGGATTCGACCAGAACGCAAATCCTCGCGGGTATAATTGAGCATTTTTAGAAAGGCATCATTGGCTTCAAAGATTAAGCCGTTCATCTCGGCCACAATCACCCCAATAATATTAGACTCTGTTAAGCGACCAAACCTCGCCTCGCTTTCGCGTAGTGCCTTCAGACTCGCCTCAGCTTGCCGTTGGGCTGTGCGGTGTGATTCGTTAAGCCAGCTGATTAACCCTGCTGTCAGCATGAACGCTACTAAGGGAACTACAATATTCAGATTTGTAATATTTAGCGGATAGAGTGGCTTAAAAAAGAAGTAATTGACTGCCAAAGTAGACAAAACGGTTGCAAGTAACCCTGGCCCTAAGCCACCGTACCAGGCACTCACCATCACCGCAGCAAAAAACAGCGCCGCAGGTGTTGGAGTGAGATATGGATTGAGTAGCAGAGTTGTCCGCAGTGCTAAGGCAACGGATAACAAAGCAACACCATAGCGCAGCAGTTTCTCCCGGATGAATGCGCCCTTGTCTCTACCGCCAGCAAAGATATTTTGGGATGTAGATCCCTTCACCTTACGACTCATAACCCTACTTTGCTTCTGGAAAATATTGATCTAGCAGTCTTTTACCGGGTTCACCCATCTTCCGTAACATTTCTTTTATTAGTTTTAGCGCTATGTCTGAAGGGACTGTATGCCCATTCTCATTGAGCTGCTGACGAAGTTCCCGAATTAAATCTAAAATTTCCAGCCGCTTTGTTACAGACATCTCTGTATTTTATCCCTATAGGATCATTGGTGATAGGTTAAGATAAAGTGCCTTTTGTCAATCAGTTAAAATACTCAAAATATTTTAATAAGAATGATAATCGTGTTGAGGGTAGGGGGAGGAGGTGTGACGCTCCTCCCCCTATATTTGATTATCATTATCTTTAATATGTTTAACTGCTTTTATAGGATGTTACTAAAGTTGCCCAACAATCACTCTTCAGTTTGGTTTTTAGTATTCCCCGCAGAGTTATTTGAGAATGTCTTTAAAGATTTGTTGTAAGAATTCAGGAGTCAGAATTCAGGAGTCAGAATAGTTGAAGAATCATCAAAACATTTTATGAATAAATATACTAATTATTCTAGATCCCTTATAAATTCTGACTCCTGACTCCTGGGTGCTGAATTCTTACGATTTGTTGCCTCAATTGCAATTTAATTGGCAACGAAGACTCAGACGACCATTACCAGATAGTGTTAAATTTGCACTTTGTAATTTTGAACTAATTTGGATTGCTGATGGGTCAACTCTAGAAGCCTTATTTCGGAAATTGAAAAGCCTGGAAGACCTGAAACTAGGGCAATTAGCAGGTAAAATTTGTAGGCTTATTGATTTAGTTACTCGTTTACCCGTTGAAGTTTGGTTTCACACTAATCCAGCAGCATCTGATACCAATTTTGAGGCGGCATTGCTGAATTTACTACCTGCTAAAACTCTGGTTTTACTTGACAGAGGTTTTTATCATTTTCAATTCTTGCAACAACTTATTAACCAATAAGCCCATTTTATTACTCGTTTAAAAGCTAAAGCATCTATTAAATACTTAAAAATTTTCAGTTATGACCATTCCATTAAAGACCGATTGATTCAACTTGGTACTGTTCGTCGCGGCGCACCAGTCCTGACTTTACGTTTAATAGAAATTAAAGTTGGTAAAACCAGCTATTCTTACATTACCTCTGTCTATTAAGTACTTTGCTGCTAAAGAGAATCAAGATTTAGGAGTTGTAAAATCGCTGCGAAAGCCAGTCTCCAAGCTGGATTTGTCTCCTTTTCCTGTACCCTCTTGACAAAAGTGCAATTACCTTAACCTCTCACGGATGATAGTATCCTATTTGTTCGGCTCTATTTTTACTTATTCGGCGAATGCTCACTGATTGATGTTTTACCATTGCTGAGTACAATGCTGCCCCCTTTTAGAGAGTCGCGGATCTCCAAATGCTTTTCCCTCCACTGCTTGCGCGTGTATTCTGATTTCCCACCCTCTTTTACTCCCCACAACTCCTTCCCTTATTACTTTACTTGGACTTGTGTGTACACTGTAGCCAATATATCGGGGGGATTAAGGGGGGTAATAATTCGATTAAAATCACAACATACCACTTTTCAAACATCCTCTAAAAGTCGATCAAAACAGTAGAGTGGGCAATGTCTACCAATACCGATAACATCAACTTTCACATTTGTGACATTGCCCATCTTCCAAAATAGCAAGAAATCAGGAAAACTTAATTTTGCCGTTCACCCTTTTCTAAAGCTTGTTTTACTAAATCATCACTGACATTAGTTGCACCTCCAGTCTGAGAATTCCCAACTTCTTTTGCTGACTCTAGGAAATCATCAGGATTACCAGTTGACTGTGTTTGAGTTTTTGTCTCTTGTGGCTTAGAGGTTTGATATTTAGGTGCTGTAGCTGATTCGGCTGCTGCTGCACCTTTATCTGTGCGATCCACTTCACTAACGCTGAATTTTTGTGCAGCTGCATAATCAGCATCAAAATCCACCGTTGGCGCTTTTTCTTGACCACTAGCTATGCTTTCGGCAGCTAATTGTGCATCCTGGGTGGAAGCTTCATTTAAATTGGGCTTTACTTCTTTATCAGCCATAATTAAAACCTTATGCAAATTTTTTATTGCTTACTTGGGCAATCATAGCAAAGCAATTCGCGGTTTTATTGCTTCCTATAGAGAGACTTTCACCTCTATTAAAAGGTAGATTAAAGCCGCATTTTTCCATAAATTTAACTCCTTCTATCGATAGTAGAATCTGATTCTCGAACTCTGGTAACTATTAGTTTGGCCTATGAAATTATTTTGGAGACAAATAATAATGACTGCAAGTTACGACAAAACTATTTCTCAAGCTCAGAGCAATGAAACTCAAAAATTGGTGGATGGGTTTAACGCCTTAGATACCGATGCCAAATTAGCTTGGTTCTATCTTGTTTATGAAAAAATGGGTGATTCGATCACACCAGCTGCGCCGGCGGCGGCTGAACCAGAGTTAGCGCCACTTCTGCTAGGAGATTATTTCAAATTATCCGACGATCAGCAACTAGATATTATGCGGGATATCGTTAACCGCAAAGACACAGAATATTCTCGTGCTTATGGGGCGATCAAAGAAAACAACCAGCTGCTAGTTTGGTATGCTTGGGCAGTAGCTATGGGCGATACGGTGGTGGGAATACCATCTAGCTACCAGCCAAGTAAGGCAATTAAGGATCTGCTTTCCCAAATTGAAGGACTAGATTTTGAAGAGCAAATTTCAGTGTTTCGGACAATAGCTGGTGAAGTGGGTTACACCGATGTTAAACCGATCGCAACGCAAGCAGAAACTGGGAAAACATCAAGTTTGTAATCAGCTTTGGCGATTAGAAGTCGCTACTACACAAACTAAAGTCCGCCTCTGCGGACTTTAACAAACTACGAGAAAGCTAACTGACTCAAGTCGGCTGGGGTGAGGTTGGAGTGTACTACTTGACCATCACGGAACCAAACGATGCGCTGGGTTTGACGAGCAACTTCTGGTTCATGTGTCACCATGACAACCGTGATTCCACTGGCGTTGAGTTCGCCAAAGATATCTAAGACTTCTTGGGTTGTATGGGAATCAAGTGCGCCTGTGGGTTCATCAGCCAGGAGTACTACGGGACGATTAACGATCGCCCGTGCGATCGCTACTCTTTGTTGTTGTCCACCAGATAGTTGAGTTGGTTTGTTGTTGAGGCGATTTGCTAAACCTACTCGCGTCAACGCTTCTATGGCGCGATCGCTTCTTTCTTTCGGATTCACACTAGCATAGACCATTGGTAGCATCACATTTTCTAATGCTGTGAGTTGGGGTAATAAATGGAATTGTTGGAAGACAAAACCCAGCTTTTTATTACGAATGTGTGCCAAAGATTTATCATCCATTTGGGCGACATCAATATTATCTAAGTAATAATGTCCGCCTGTGGGTCGGTCTAGACAGCCAATAATATTCATCGCTGTGGATTTACCTGAACCAGAAGGCCCCATAATTGCACAATATTCGCCCTCATGGATAGTCAAATTCACATCGTTAAGTGCTTTGACTTCAGTTTCGCCACTGCCATATATTTTAAAGATATTCTCCAAACGAATAATTCTTGATTTAGGGACGGGGTTAGGAACTAGAGAATCGGTAATTGAAATAGTGTTTGCCATAAGGATTTAGTTATTAGTTGGTAGAGATGCAATTATAGCGATCGCTCAATTAAACTATAAGAAGTAGAGAAATTCGGGTTTAAATTTAAACGCAAAGGGGCGCAGAGAATTCGCTACGAATTAATGAAATGTTGTACTAAGTTGTCATCTGCATCTGAGCCACCTAATGATTGTGGAACAAGATGATCGATTGTGAAGCGATCTGAACTGGAGCGTTCTGGAGAGTGGCAATATTCACACAGATATTTAGCTCTTTCGCGCACAAACTGCCGAGTGCTATCTTTAACACCCACGACTGGCAATCAGTTTAGCGTTAACAAAAGTTAGGATGCGCTCTAGTTCAGCAATTCCTGCATATTCTGCTTCTTCTTCAGGAGTCAGCAATTCAGATTTTCGTTTCTCAAGCAATTCTTCTAGACGAGTATGTAACTCATCTGTGAACTTGGCAAGGTTAACATTATCAACTTTCTCGATGGTGATGCCAGAGCGGAGCCATGATGAGGGTTCAATCATCAATACTGGGGTAATGACTTGAGGATTCATAGTACTTTAGCCCTAAATCTGTGGTGCTATAGTCATTGTAGTGTGACCTGTAAATTGGCTGCCAAAATACTAAGGAATCATTGCTACCTTAATTACTTTACGCGCCTTCATTTCACAAAACACCTGTTCTAAATCTTTTAATGGTCGCTGTTCGCTAATAAGTAACTCAAAGGGAATTTTGCGACTAGCTATGAGTGCAAGGGCCGATCGCACATACTTTGGTGTATTATGAAACACGCCTTTGATGGTAAGTTCGTTATAGTGTAGCTGTTCTGTACTGACGGTAATGCTAGTATCCCGTGGACATCCACCGAATAAGTTGACTGTTGCACCAGGACGGGCGCAAGCGATCGCAGTTTCCCAAACACTTGGTACACCAGTGGCTTCAATTACTACATCTGCGCCCCATCCTTGAGTAAGTTCTTTCACCACACTGGGAATATCCGGGATTTGATGATAATTAAAGGTCTGGGTTGCACCCAATTTCTGACCAATTTCTAGTCTGTGGTTATTACCTCCCCACAGCAAAACTTCAGTTTTCTCACTCAACGCCGCCACAAACATCAGCCCGATCGCCCCATCTCCCAAGACGACGACTTTATCTTGAGACTTAATATTAGAACGCCCTACACCATGTAACACACAAGCTAAAGGTTCCGTCATCGCTGCCAATTCCCACGGCAACTCATCAGGAATCGGCAACATATTATGTTCTACGATCGCTGCGGGAATTTTTAGGTATTGGGCAAAAGTTCCATTATTCCAGGTCAAATTTGGACATAGGGAATATTCTTGATGTTGACAAAAAAAACATTTCATGCATGGGGCAGAATTATTAGCGACAATGCGATCGCCTACTTGCCAATTTCTCACCCCTGCACCCACAGCAACAATTTGCCCAGCCGCTTCGTGACCAAACAGCGTTGGCGGTATCAGCATCCTGGCATGACCACCGCGCCGCCAGACTTTCAAATCTGTACCACAAGTTGTTGCTACCCTCACCTGGATTACAACTTCCCCAGCCGCCGGAGTGGGGTCAGAAACTTGCTCTAGGCGTAAATCTTCTTGACCATAAAGTAACGCTGCTAACAAAACTTTAAACCTATCAATTAGCTTCATCTGATTTTACCAGTTGCGGCTTATTGATAGGTTTAAACTAAATCAGTATTGATTTTGAGTAAGTTTTATATGTTGAAAAACTAGGTATTCACTGCTGGCTGGGGTACTACTCCGGTGTTCCGGGTTTCCACATTAGGCAAGCGATTAGCAGTTAATAGCGGTACTTCTTGTCGGCACGACAGGCAAAACCAATATAGTTCACCATGACGGGCATGACGCAGGAGGGAACCACCGCAGCACGGGCAGGTGTTGGCTCTTGTACTCATACCAATTATCCTCCTTTTAAAAAGTTGTTGTTTTAAGCTCAGTAAAAAAAGCAGTTGATTAAAACTGAATGTTGGCTGCATGAATGCGGCCATTCGATTCTATGCGGTCTTTAATAATTTGTCTGTAAACAGCTTCATACCCGTTAACCATTTGGCTAACACTAAAGTTGTTTTCTATGTGTTTTCTACAGGTTTGACGATTGAGTTCCAAAGTTAGTGGAATCATTGCCGCCATTTCGGTATAGCTATTGCAGATAAAACCTGTTTTACCGTGGGCAATAACTTCAGGTACTGAACCAAAATTCATGGCAATCACTGGTGTACCAGTTGCCATTGATTCAATCATTACTAACCCAAAAGGTTCTTGCCAGCTAATGGGGAAAAGAGTTATGGCAGCATTACCCAGAAGTTCAGTTTTTTCGGTGTGGTTAATTTCACCGAGATATTCGATTTGCTGACCATCTATGTGGGGAGCAATCTCTTGTTCAAAAAACTCCAAGTTTACTGCATCAACCTTTCCTGCCATTTTCAAGCGCCAACCGCTCTGTTTAGCAATAGCGATCGCATCTTGCGGCCCTTTCTCTGGCGAAAAACGACCTAAAAACGCTAAATATCGAGGTTCTGACGGTTGGGCTACATAAGGGTAATCTGCAAGCTCAATTCCGTTATAAACCGTGCCAACATAATTAAGATCGATTTGACGCTGCGAGTTACTAATGCTGACATAAGGTTGCTTTTGATGGTAGCTAAATGCGTGGCGGTTGTCAGTTGTAAAATTATTGTGCAGGGTGTGGACTGTAGAAGTTGCTGTTATCAAACTCGCTAAAGGTAATGCCGAAATCCCTACATGAGAATGGATAATATCGAACTGGGCAGCATGCTGGTAAACTTGGCTTAGTTCTAACATTTCATACACTGCATACTCTTTTACATTTGGGTCTAAGCGTAATGCACGGGGATAAACTGCTTCTAAATGAGCCAAAGTTTGAGAATCACCAGAGGCAAATAAAGTTACCTCATGACCGCGACGAACAAGTTCATCTGTCAAGCGACTCACTACCAGTTCGATTCCTCCATAATTAGGAGGTGGAACCATTTCCCATAAGGGGGCAACTTGAGCGATTTTCATAAGTTTTTCTGGTTCAGTCTATGAAATTGTCCTCAAAATAATGGGTAGCATCATTATTTTATGAGTAAAGAGCATTTGTACTTACTCTTTTGACATTTAAATTAACCTAAAAGGCTATCAAAGGCACAATAAAGGTTAACCGTACCGCAAATTTTCTACCGACAAATCTAACGGGCTATCGGTAAAAGTCAACCATGAGCTACACTTCTAACCGTATAACTAATCTATTATTTGTTGCATCTGTCTTGGGGATCATAATGATGTAGAATATTTTGTAGCATAACTTACAAAATTGAATATTTTGTAGCTGAAAATACTAAAATATTCAATGGGATCAAGTCATTAAAGCTTCGTTTAAAGGTAATTGAGAAAGAGAACAGAAATTATAAATATTAAGTAATTGTACAATAATTACATAATTTGTAATTAGTAATTTACAAAAATTCTGATAATTAACTAATGAAAATCGCTACTTGGAACGTCAACTCAATTCGCACTCGCCTTGAACAGGTTATCGATTGGTTAACCCTAAATCCCGTTGATGTTCTCTGCTTGCAAGAAACCAAAGTTGTGGATGTGGAATTTCCGCGATCGCCTTTTGAGCAGTTAGGCTATAACCTTTATCTATCAGGACAAAAATCTTATAACGGCGTAGCCCTGATTAGCCGCCAGCCACTCGTAGATGTCAGTAGCGGGTTTCGGGCAATTTTGCCAGATTTACACCACGAATGGGACGAGCAAAAGCGCGTGATTACAGGTGTAGTTGATGGTATTCGGATTGTGAACTTATATGTTCCTAATGGCGCGGCGGTAGGAACTGAGAAATACGAATACAAACTGCGCTGGTTGACAGCGCTACACGAGTATTTAAGATTGCTGGTGTTGTCAGAATCTGCAATTTCTGTGTGTGGCGACTTCAACATTGCCTTAGAAGATAAGGATATTCACGAGCAAGTGAGTACAGAAAATCACATAATGGCAACAGAAACAGAGCGTCAAGCCTTACGAGATATCCTGAAACTGGGATTTGCCGATGCTTTTCGCAAATTTACCACAGAAGGCGGAAATTATAGTTGGTGGGATTATCGCGCCGCCGCCTTCCGTCGCAACTTAGGTTGGCGGATTGACCATCACTATCTGACACCCGTGCTATATGAACGTGCTACAAGTTGCATTATTGATGTCGCACCGAGAAAGTTAACCCAACCCAGCGACCATGTGCCGGTGATTGTGGAATTTTAAATTGGGAGTTAGGAGTGCTGAGTTAGGAGTTAGGAGTTAAGAGTAGAGAGGCGAAAAATCTTTGTCTGTACAAGAGACATCTCCAGAAATTGGTTATGCGTTGCCCGAAATCCTTGGTAGGGACAATTCATGAATTGTCCCTACGTCATTTTCGGAGATGTCTAAGAGTTAGTAGTTGCAAAAAAAATTGTAGGTTGGGTGGAGGCTTTGCGTAACCCAACATCCTGATATGTGT
>NZ_JABXKI010000094.1 GCF_017115095.1 Nostoc sp. NMS4
GGTTACGCTTACCAGGTTTGTCAATTCATCAAGCGCGATCGCTTGTGGAACTTTCACATTCGGGTGTGAAATTTTACTGTATTGAAGATATTGCTGCGGCTTTGGGCATACCAGCGCCGCGCCTAGAGCCATTAAAGCCTCTGCTGAATTTTATTTACTATGACCACGAATCTTTAGAAAATCCTACCCATTTAGTTAACCCGAACACAGCAACAGTTGAAAAATTAGCACAAATTCCATTTATAGATTTGTCTCTGGCGCAAGCTGTGGTGCAAAATCGGCAATCAGGCGGCTCTTATCGTAACCTGGCTGATTTTCAACGACGGCTGGAGTTAACTGGTGATGCGATCGCTCAGATAATGTATTATTTGAGGTTTTAAGTTAAAAGTTAGAAGTCTTAAAATAACTCCTAACTCTGGCAATTTTGGATTGAAAGAAAAATCCAAAATCTAAAATTGATTAAATAAAACCAATGCGATCGAGAGGCCAAAAGCGAAACGTTGCCCGACCGATGACATTTTTTCTGGGTAAAAAGCCCCAATAGCGAGAATCGTTACTATCGTTGCGATTATCTCCCATAACAAAAAATTCGTCTTCTGGGACTTTTACTGGTTGATATGGCTGATTTGGAGGTTCAGCGATGTAGTCTTCTGCCAAGGCTTGACCGTTGAGGTAAACTTTACCAGAAGCAACACTAATTACCTCACCAGGCTGGCCAATAACTCGCTTGATAAACGCTTGGTCTTTGGGATATCCTCGACGTTGTAATTCTGCGGGTGGCTGAAAAACAATAATATCCCCAGTTATCGGAGGGTGAAAATGGTAGGAGATTTTTTCAACTACCAAGCGATCGCCAGTATGTAAGGTGGGTAACATCGAATCAGAAGGTATATAGCGCGGTTCGGCGATAAAAGTCCTGATCAGGAATGCTAAACACAGTGCGATCGCAATTAAAATCAGATTTTCTTGCCAACTACGCCATACTTTTAACGACGCACGCTCTTCTTTTGCATCACTTTCGTGAGGAATCATAAAAGTTTTTAGCCAGTTTCAGAAATGAGACAAATACTTTGATTATTTTGACTCAAAAGGTATATTAATAGGAAAACAGAGTTTAGGGTCAACCTATACAGATATTAAATAATACACTTTACTACAAAAAAGCAGAGGGCAGTCTCACTAAAGCTTGAGTTGCAACAAAATATATTTTGCTCTGTATTATTAAGTGACATTACATAAAATTAGTCAAGGTATAAGTGTATTTTTAAATACAACAATCTAGTGAATACAATGTTTATAGTAAAAAATACTACGTTTAAAATTTAAATGTAGATTTTAATGCTTCATAAATAGATGCCATACTATTGTGATTTTAATCAGTTAACTATATATATGGAATTAATTTCCGTAATTACACGGTGACAGTGCATATTAAACTGTACTATTAATTAAGATATAAACATCCTGAATTATCGAGAAAAACATTCATAGACAGAAAGCTACTAGCAATTTTGGCTAAAGTATCAGCATCCGAAAGATAACTAAAGTGCTGATATAACTATTTTTGCTGAATGAGTCAAAAGTGACTAGATTAAAGAATAAATGCCCCTTGGCAATGAGAAACTATATTGAATCAATTTTCGTCTGGTCTATTTCATAGAAAGTACAAGGTAATATTATGTCAGTTGAAAATTTAACTTTTTCTTAAAAAGGAAACAATAGCAACAGGCAGTAAAATATATCCTATCAAGAATAGAACTAATAGTTTACCAGACTCTTTTTGGAAAAATACCCCGCCCCGCGTAAGTAGTTTTGTATGTTAATCAAACAATTTACTTAAGTTGTAAATTATACAGATTTCCTGTTAGAAAGTCTGGCTATAAAAACTTCAGTCTGCGAAAAACGCAAATTGTCGGCATGACAGCTTAATTCATCTTATTTGAAAAGCGATAAAACTTGAAAGGATAATGCTGCCTTCACGGTGAAGTGAAAAACAGCAACTAATTCATAACTCCTATTTAAAAGGATTTTGGGGTGTGGTTAATTATTTGATTGTGTTCCTCTCCTTCTTAGAGCTAGCGGTAAGAATGTGGAAGTGCAGACCTTGGCTTTTATGACTAGGTTGAAATAAAACAGTACCAAGTATTGTATATTCAGCACTGTCCAAATCTAGGCATATAGATTTCAGTTAAAGCAATATAGCCGGTCTGATCAATTCTGAATTTCCGTTAGTACCTATTTCAATTTTCATGATTACCAGAAAGTATCTGGTATCTAAATATCTAATAAAAATGTGCTATAACGTACCGTCATAACCGTGAGATGGTTCGATCTTTGAAGGAGTATGAGGTGGAAAACAATAAGTCGTTTCTGTGGCCAGAAGGAATATTAATTGCGCTACTTGCATTAGGTGGTGTTTTTAGTCTTGCTTTTATGATGCTTCTAAGACCAAATGCTTCAGAGGCTCAAAGTAGACAAAGTATAGATATCAAGGATGTATCTGCAAACGTAGGAACTCAGCACCGCATTGAGAACTTAAAGGCGGCGATGCTTACAAGTTGGCAGCAAGAAGCACAAACAAAGGGTCTAGGCTACCCTTTAGCGCCACGTTTTCAAGGAGCAATAATTGAAGAGGCAAAACTGACCCAGGGTGAAAAAGTTATTGCTCTCACCTTTGATGATGGCCCTTGGCCTCAAAGCACAGAGCAAGTGCTAGATATTCTGAAATCAAATAATATCAAAGGGACGTTTTTTGTCGTTGGGCAGAACCTGAAAAATTATCCAGAGTTAGGAAAGCAGATTGTCGCTGAAGGTCACGTCATTGCCAACCACACTTGGCATCACTGGTATCACTTCTTAAATCCACAAGCTGCTGCTTTTGAAATAGATCGCACAGAAGACTTAATATATCAAGTTACAGGTGTTAAAACAAATCTCTTTCGACCGCCTGGTGGCTTCCTGCACAATGGATTAGCTGCTTATGCTAAAGGCCAAAAATATGCTGTGGTAATGTGGTCAGCTGACTCCACAGACTACAAGCAGCCACCTGTACCAAAGTTAATCGATAACGTGATTAAAGATTCAAAACCTGGTGGTATTGTACTAATGCATGATGGTGGTGGAAACCGTTCCAAAACTATACAAGCATTACCAGAAATTATTAGCAATTTTAGAAAGCAAGGCTATCGTTTTGTGACTGTTCCAGAAATTTTAGAAATGGAAGATGCAGACAAAAAGTTGCTTGCTAATAAAAAGCAATAATTATTAATTAGTAATTGGCTAAAAAATAAAATTATATTTTTTGGTTAAAGTGGCTGTTTTCGCCCCTAGCAGTAAACCAAAAACTTTTTTTCCAAAGAGCGATCGCCCATTTATTGCTTATGATAATTTTGTATTCAGAATTATCTAACCAGCAGACATAATATAGATTATAATTGCCAGCCGAGAATGCTTGAGATAAAAAGACTAATCTCTGTTTGAGTACGACACCTAATGCCAGTTGCTTCTCCTTGTGGGAGAAGCAGCACGAACAAGTCGGCGAACCCGTCCAACGCGATCGAAACTTGGATCATTTTTGAACTGTTCGGGATAAAATAAGTATTTTTTATAGCTTGCATTGGTATACATAATTTGTTGTAATAGCTTAAGGTACATCAAATCAGAAAACAATAAAAAATAAACTTTTATTTTTTGTTTTGAAAGTAAAAAAAATGATTTTATATTTATAAAGTGGATTTTAATTAATCCCCAATCCTGATATAGAGTTTCCTAGTCTACTGAGTTAGACTCAATGTTTTTGTTCCTGATATAGAGTTTCCTAGTCTACTGAGGTAGACTAAAATTTTTGTTCGCAAGGTTAGTAGCTTTGAAAACGTACCTCATCAGGTTGAGGAAAGCTATTACTAATAATTCTATGAAGCGGCACGAAGTTTTCAACAGTGCAGAGAGCTTTCATAGGATATAAGCTTCAGACTTGACTTCTAAATACACCATTAAAAGGAGATTGTTCATTATGCGAGATCCCGGTAACTCCGTGCAAACTGCATATAATCTTGGTAATGCAAGTGGCGGCTATAACTTTAACTTCACCAATGAATTTGTAGGTTCTAGTGACCCTAATGACTACTATCGTTTTACTTTGTCCAATAGTAGTAACTTTAGTGTTACCTTATCAGGGTTGGGGGCAGATGCCGACTTACAATTACTTGATGGCTTTGGAAATGTTATTCAAAGTTCTATCAGGAGTGGCACTGCTAATGATTCAATTAGTAGCAACTTAAGTGCAGGAACCTACTATGCAAGAGTTTATCCTTTTGGTGGTTCCAACACCAGCTACAATATAGGTTTTACAGGATCGGGTGCAGGTATTGACCCAGGGAATACCTTTGGCACTGCGTTTGACCTTGGTGAGTTTGGTAGCAACATTTCCAGATTCCAAAATGATTTTGTTGGCAGTAGCGATCAATTCGATTACTACCAATTTAGTGTCAGCGAAGGCGGAAATTATAAAGTGCAGATTAACAATCTAGCAGCAGATGCCGATCTCACACTGTATAGGGGCAATCAAAGTTTCCTTGGTTCTTCCATTAATAGTGGCACTACACCGGATTCGATTACTACGAGCTTAACACCAGACATCTACTATGCAAGGGTTTCGTCCTTCGCCGGTAACAATACCAATTACACTGTGTCAGTAGCAGCTGTGTAACAGTAGACTCTGTTTTCTGAAAGGATGTAACCGTTTACACTCCTCCCCACCTCTCAACGATAAATCAAGGTTTTCGTCGATTTTGCCGGGGAGAGTGAATAATTGTTTAAGAATAAAGTTTATATTCTTAAACAATTATGCTTATACCTCAAGGGTATTTCTCTTGGGGTATTTTGCTAATTAGGATGTAACATATCATTCGGGATATGAGAACCATTGTCATACAAAACCGGGTTTAGGGACTTCCAAATAAAAAAATATCCAATTAATTCTTGTGGGGTGAGCAACATGAGCGCCCAGTCCATAGTGCGCTCATGTTGCCATTGGTGTCTAAGTTAACGTGAAAGTTATGTCCCACAAGGAACTGAAGTTCCTTGCTAATAGCAAAAGTCATCTAAAGATGACTAAAGATCCAGATATTTAGTCATCTTTAGATGACTTTACCTGAAAGCCAAAGAACTTCAGTTCAGGGCGGATCAGGAAGCCCACAGTTAAGCTATTTCTGGCTTAACTTGACACCAATGGCTTTTCAGCCAGCCTCACAAGATTGGATAATTTATTTGTTGTCAGTCTCTTAATGACTGCTGACTAAACTGAACTCAGTTGTTTTTTTTTCAGGATTGGCTTCTGGACTATCAGCTTCAGAAGGAGGAACTAATTGCCAGAATTTCGGCAGAAATTCTTGCCAGTTTTGCAGAATTTTCTTCGCCTTTGGTGAACTGGTGCGTTCTGCATGAGTTTGGATTAACTCTTGCAGTTGTTTTGCACCTACTTCTGTAATTACGCGCTGAATTGTAACAATTTCTGGGTTGACTAACTCACGAAATGAGTCGTCTTCATCCAAGAAATATGCGAGTCCACCAGTCATACCGGCGGCGACGTTACGTCCCACTTTGCCGAGGACGACAATCACACCGCCTGTCATGTATTCGCAGCAGTGATCCCCAGCGCCTTCAATCACGGCGATGCCTTTGGAGTTTCTCACAGCAAAGCGTTCTCCTGCTAGTCCGTTGGCAAATAATATTCCACCAGTAGCACCATAAAGGCAGGTGTTGCCAACTATGACGTTTTGTGATGCGTTATAGGTAGCATCGGTTGGAGGTTTGATGATGATTTCACCACCATGCATCCCTTTACCTACGTAGTCGTTGGCTTCTCCTTCCAGACTCAAAATTACGCCGGGGAGGTTGAAAGCACCAAAGCTTTGCCCAACACTACCTGTGAAGTTGAGATTAATTTGTCCTTCAAAGCCACTATCACCGTATTTAGAAGCGATCGCACCTGCTAATCTTGTACCCACTGTTCTGTCAGTATTGACAATTGGGTAAGTCTTGATGACACTAGACTGATCTCTAATGGCAGCCTGAATTTCGGGATCGGCAAGGAATTTGTCATCTAAAACCACACCGTTGCTGTGAACTTCTTCATGCACCAACCAACTACGATTGTCTTTGCTGTTTGGTAGCTGAAGTAAACAGTCGAGATTGAGCGATCGCGTTTTGGTGAGTTTTGCCTCTGGGCGCAGTTTTAATAAATCTGCACGTCCAATTATTTCTGATAAAGAACGATAGCCAAGTCGGGCTAATAAACTCCGCACTTCTTCGGCTATGAAGTAGAAGAAGTTGACAACTTTTTCTGGTATTCCGGGAAACCGCTTACGGAGTTGTTCATTCTGAGTAGCAACACCCACCGGGCAGGTATTCATGTGGCAAACTCGTGCCATAATACAGCCTTCGGCAATCATAGCGATGGAGCCGAAACCAAATTCTTCAGCGCCCATCAATGCACCTATTACCACATCCCAGCCACTTTTGAGTCCGCCATCGACGCGCAAAATTACGCGATCGCGCAACCCATTTTCCATCAAAACGCGATGCACTTCACTTAAACCGAGTTCCCACGGTGAACCAGCGTGTTTAATCGAACTGAGTGGCGATGCACCTGTACCACCATCATGACCAGAAATCTGGATGATATCAGCATTTGCTTTTGCTACACCAGCTGCGATCGTGCCAATGCCAACTTCTGCAACTAGCTTTACCGACACCTTTGCTTTGGGATTGATTTGGTGCAGATCAAAAATCAGTTGCGCTAGGTCTTCAATAGAATAAATATCGTGATGCGGTGGTGGCGATATCAGCATTACGCCTGGTTTGGAACGCCTTAACATTGCAATGTATTGACTGACTTTCGGCCCTGGTAGCTGTCCACCTTCCCCAGGTTTAGCACCTTGGGCAATTTTGATTTCAATTTGTTTGGCGTTGACGAGGTACTCTGGTGTGACACCAAAGCGCCCCGATGCAACTTGCTTAATGGCGCTATAAGCTTGATCGCCATTCCGCAATCCTTTTAAATGAGGTAGGGTTGGCGAGTGACCAAACTCGTCTACATCATCTAAAACTGTGTAGCGGACTGGATCTTCGCCACCTTCGCCAGAATTGGATTTACCGCCGATGCGGTTCATGGCGATCGCTAAAGTTTCATGGGCTTCTCTTGACAAAGCGCCTAAAGACATCCCACCAGTGCAGAAGCGTTTGACTATTTCATATACCGATTCCACTTCTTCTAGAGGAATTTGCAAAGCATCGCCTTGGAAATTTAGCAAGTCGCGCAAGGCTGTTACTGGTCTGCCTTCGAGGTGCTTTTTGTAAACTTCGTAGTGGTCGTAGTTTTTGCCATCTAGAGCCTTATGCAGCGCCTTAACCATTTCTGGGCTATTCATGTGGTACTCGCCGTTAGGACGGTATTGCACAAAGCCGAGGTTTTCTAACTTATTGGTCGTAAGTTCTGGGAAAGCCTTGCTGTGGAAGGAAAGTACTTCATCAGCAAGTTCGCTTACACTCAAACCACCGATGCGGGAAGTCGTACCCCGAAATCCCAGTTCGATTAGATCTCCACCAATGCCAATTGCTTCAAAGATTTGGGCTGCTTGATAGCTGGAGAGTAGAGAAATTCCCATTTTGGAGAGAATTTTGAGCAAACCTGACTCTACTGCTTTACGATAATTTCCTAAAGCTTGTTCTAGGCTGAGGGTGGGAATTTTTTGCACACCCATTAACTTTTGAGTTTTGGGATCAGACCACCAATCACGCACCGTATCTAAAGCCATATACGGGCAAACTGCGCCAGCACCATAGCCAATCAGACAAGCAAAGTGATGGGTACTCCAGCATTGAGCAGTATTGACAATCAGGGATGTTTTCATTCGCAACCCTTCCCGAATCAGATGGTGATGCACCGCACCCACTGCTAATAGGGGAGGAATGTAGGTATGTTCGGTGTTGATACTGTCATTCACCCGATCGCGATCGCTTAATATTAAAATTTTCGCACCTGCCCGGACTGACTCTGCTGCTTGTGCTTGCAAAGATTGCACTGCGGCTTTTAATCCTTCTGGGCCGCTAGCGATCGCAAATAAGGTTGACAACTCAGCTGTGGCAAATCCTGACAGCTTAATTGCCTCTAATTCACTATCCGTTAACACTGGCGATTCAAGCTTCAATCTCCGGGCATATTCTGGCTTGGGTTCTAATAAGTTCCCCCGTTCACCCAGTTCGACTTTCAGAGACATCACTAGCTTTTCTCGCAGGGGATCGATCGCTGGGTTTGTCACCTGAGCAAAGCGCTGTTTAAAATAGTCATAAAGTAGGTGGGGCTTTTGTGACAGCACTGCTAAGGGAATATCATCACCCATGCAGAAAGTTGGCTCCGAACCTTCCCTCGCCATTGGATGAATCACCATTTCTACATCTTCTGTGGTGTAGCCAAAGGCAGTTTGACGCTGAAGTAAGGTTTGCTTGTCAATAGTCAATTGTCCTTGGTCATTTGTCAATTGTCCTTTGCCATTGCCATTTGTTAATAACGACTGACTACTAACAATTTCTTTCAGTTCTTGACGGTGCTGTTGCAGCCATTCCCCATAAGGGTGCTGCTTGGCAATGCGCCCCTTTATATCCCAATTTTTCAGCACTTCATGATTTTCTAAATCCACGGCAATCATTTGCCCTGGTCCGAGTCTACCTTTCTCGACAATATCGGCTTCTGGGAAGTTTACTACACCAGCTTCCGAAGCTACAACAATGTAATCATCTTTGGTGATCACATAACGAGCCGGTCTTAAACCATTACGATCTAGGGTTGCACCAACTTTTTTGCCATCGCTGAATACTAAAAGCGCTGGCCCATCCCAAGCTTCTTGCAAACCACTGTAATATTCGTAAAAATCAACAATTTCGGGATATTCACGTAAAGAAGGCTGATTTTGGTAAGCCTCTGGAACCATAATCATTAAAGCTTCCAAGGGGGTGCGTCCAGAGCAAACCAGTAATTCTACTACGTTGTCTAGGGTAGCTGAGTCGCTGTTATCAATGTGAACTAAGGGCTTAAGTTCTTTGATGCGATTATTCCACACTGGATGATTCAGGCTAGCTTCTCGTGCCATCATCCAGTTGATGTTACCCAATAAAGTATTGATTTCGCCGTTGTGACCCAAAAGCCGCATCGGTTGCGCTAGAGGCCACTTGGGCATTGTATTCGTACTAAAGCGGCGGTGATAGACAGCAAAGGCGCTTTTGTAAGCTGGATTTTTTAAATCGTTATAAAAGTTGCCCAAAACGGCGGAACGCACCATGCCTTTGTAAACAATTGTGCGACTTGACAAGGAGCAGATATAAAATTCTTCTGAGATATTGGTTGCAACTTTACTAATTCGGCGGCGGGTAATGTACAACTGCCGTTCCAATTCGTCGCCGCTTTTGTCAACAGAAGCTAACAAAACTTGTTCAATCTGGGGTTGATTTTCTCTTGCTTGTATCCCCAGTAAATCAGGTTGCACTGGCACTACTCGCCAACCCAGTACAATCAATTTTTCTTCAACAGCTACTTGCTCAACTGTCGCCCTAGCTTTTTGTGCAGCTTCTTGGTCTTGTGGTAGAAATATCATCCCCACAGCTATATTATCGCTAGATGGAAATTCCTTCCCCCTTTGGGCAAAGTCTTCTTGGAACAACTCCCAAGGGATTGCTGTCAATACTCCAGCACCATCACCAGAGTCACGATCGGCGCTACAACCTCCCCGGTGTTCTAAGCAGGTTAAAGCAGCTAAGGCTTTTTCGACAATTTCGTGGCTGGTATGATTCTGGCGATGAGCAATAAAACCTACACCACAGGCATCTCGTTCTTCTACTAACCACTTTTGCCCCTGATAGGTATCTCTTGAGTTGATATCCGCCGTGATTTGTTGGTCTTGATTCATCGGTTTATTATTCATACCCTGTTCCTGAAGTATTGAGTTACCAATTTTGCCACTACATTGTGGGAAAAAATTTCTAATTTCAGCGATGGAAAATATATAAGCACCGAAATTTAGGGAAAAAAATTTTAACTTCGGTTTTACTTTATCAGTTCCCCCGTGTTAAAATAATTGCGTGTTTTTATGTGTTTATGCGGTGTTAGACAAGCTACCTCCGCCAAGACATTATTTTTGCCCTGACAGTTTCTTTTTTATATTTTGAAGTTAAGTATTTTCTCAATCCCTTTTTCCAGATGCACGCTAGCTATTTACCGAGCCTATTTTTTTGGCTCACCTGAAACAAAACTAAATAAAATTAAACGCTGTATTACGTTTTAAAGCCAAAGTCATCCCGATCCAGCAATAAAATCAGCGTATTACAATATATACCCATTTGACAATTCCCAAATATTTTTGTTGTTATCTAGAACTTAGCCGCTTACAGTTGCCGCTTGTATCACTATTAACTAGATATTACTGAAGTAATCACAATAGCAACGTTCAGCTAGGATTAAACATTTTAATCCAGTTTTGATAACCAAAACTACCGTATTATGGTGTGGTTAAAATTAGTGGAAGTTAAAACACTTGATTGCAGTGGCTTTAGCGTCTCAAGAAATTAATCTGTGTTTAAAAGATATAACTAGCGAATATATAGACTATCATATTTATTCAAAAGTAAAGTCATGTTTTCTTTATATTTCCAAATAATTGGTTAGTTTATACCTTGGGTGATAGTTTTCAAAAGTACCTAGTAAATTATGGTAAAAATGCCGAATTGTTGCCAATCAGGGATTAGGGATGGCTCCGCTAAAGCTAAGGGCGATGTCTACGACGGGCTGCGCCTACGCAGATTTTTTCGGGCTACTGTGTCACCAATAGTTTTAACAATATTGTGCTTAACGACTACTTGTGCTGCCAACGCCCAGGAGTCCCCGAAAATTACCAAATTAATACCCATAATCTCACAATCACCTGCACCTCCTTTAACAGATGTAGCATCCTCTGGTAATCAAATTTTCCTCAATGGTCGTACTTTACCAGGAACTTGGTTGCAGCGACCTGGAAAATCTGGTCAGGTGACAACTCATCTTAGTGACGGAGCATTCAGGCAATTAATTGGAATAAATTTCTTAAACAGTAGTAATTGGGCGAAGCAACCAATACAGTGGTTTTCGTCGGTGACACAGCCATTGGTATTAGCCACCAAGCTGCTAGGAGCATATCGCTATCTGGATATTACTAATTTTGCTCAAACATCTGGATGGCAGATTCAAGTTAATGGCAACACTTTGGTAATTGCTACCCCAAAAACCCAAATCACAAATATTGTTCCGAGTCAGGAACCTCCAGAAGCGAGTGCCCCTTTGCAACAAGCTCGGATTCTTGTCAATTTAGATCGTCCCACTCCCTGGCAAATTGCACAAGGGTCAGCGATCGCCAAACCCCAAACTCCATCTTCCGATCCAGACACAGCAACTCCCAAACCCACTACACCGCCAAATCGACAGTGGACAGTAACTCTGGATGGAATAGCCGATCCTGTTTTGATAGAACGCTATACCCCGCAGCCACCAGCAGCACCACCATTGCTGCCAAACCTGCTCAAACAATTATTACCAGCGACACCAACACAACCAACACCACCAGCCCCTGAACCTCTGATTCAAAAAGTGGAGGTGGTGAAAAACCAAACGATTATTAGTCTGAGCGTTCCCTTTGGTCTATCGCCTCAAGTTACTAGTGTAGCTAACCCCAATCGCTTGATTATCGATATTCGACCCGATCCTTTAGAAGAGCGAGATATTACTTGGTCCCCAGGATTGCGCTGGCGACAGCATTATGTCAACTTAGGCACAGAACGCTTTCCGGTAGTCTGGTTAGAAGTTAACCCCCGTAAATTTGGGCTAACCTTGAAACCCATGTGGGCTAGTCCTGATGGGCTTGCGGGTACTGCTCCCTTAATTCAAACAGCACAACGTTACTTAGCAGTAGCTGGAATTAACGGTGGTTATTTTAACCGCAATAACAGATTGCCATTAGGTGCGATTCGTCGGGATAATCAGTGGTTATCAGGCCCCATTCTGAATCGAGGTGCGATCGCTTGGAATGATTCAGGCCAATTTTACTTTGGTCGTCTCACCTTAGAAGAAACTTTAATTACAGCAAACAACCAACGTCTACCAATTTTGTTTCTCAACAGTGGCTACGTCCAGAGTGGCATTGCTCGTTATACTCAAGCTTGGGGATTAACTTACACGCCCCTGACAGATAACGAAATTATCCTAGTGGTACAGAAAGACCAAATTACCAATCAGTTACCAGGTGGCAAAGTTGGTGCGACAGCAGTTCCCATTCCCCAGGATGGCTACCTGCTAACTTTACGCGCTAACGCTGCTAATGCTGCCTCACAACTACCTATTGGAAGCGCCGTAAGTATTTCCAGCACAACTGCTCCAGTTGATTTTAGTCGTTATCCCCACATTATCGGAGCAGGACCCCTATTAGTTCAAAACCGTCAAATTGTCCTTGATGCCAAAGGTGAAAAGTTCAGCAATGCCTTTATTGCCGAAAAAGCTATTCGTAGCGGTATTTGCACAACGGCAACAGGCACACTGATGATTACTGCCACACATAATCGTGTCGGGGGTTATGGGCCTAATTTGGCAGAACACGCCCAGTTGATGCAACTAATGGGCTGTGTAGATGCCCTAAATTTAGACGGCGGTAGTTCTACCAGCCTTTATTTAGGAGGGCAACTACTCGATCGCTCGCCCAGTACTGCTGCTCGTGTTCATAATGGAATTGGTATTTTCCTCCAACCCAGAAAATAGGGAATAGAGATAAGGGAGATGAGGAAGCAGGGGAGGTAGGGGAGACAAGGGAGACAAGGGAGATAAGGGAGATGAGGAAGCAGGGGAGGCAGGGGAGGCAGGGGAGACAAGGAGATAAATAAAACTCCTAACTCAGCACTCAGCACTCAGCACTCCTAACTCAGCACTCAGCACGGGCTAAACGCCCCGCTTCCGCTAACAGCACTCCTAACGCCCAATCCCCAGTCACTTTTTTAAAGTTTAGAACAAGCTGTCATTTTGCTTGATGAAGAGTTGGTGTAGACATCAGAGTTTTAGTAGTGATGGTTTACACCATAAGGTTTGATTTTGCTATGTTTATCAAAGTGCGACAAGATTGCTGATTTTCAAGGTTGCAAGATAGCGCCAGATTTCTTATCAATAGTTAAGAGTACCAACGGTTTGTTATGTCTTCAAATGAGGTAACTATGGCTCGATATCAAGAAACTACACAGACTGAAACTCTACATCTACCTCCAACCATCACCTCTAGGGGCATTGCTGCAACTGAATTACGTCCTTGGGGTGCTTTTACAGTTTTGGAAGAAGGGCGCGGATACAAAATTAAGCGCATCGAAGTTAAGCCTGGACACCGCCTCAGTCTACAAATGCACCATCACCGCAGTGAACATTGGATTGTCGTCTCTGGTACAGCTAGAGTAGTTTGTGGCGAGAAAGAAGTACTACTGAGTAATAATGAGTCAACTTATGTACCTCAATGTACATCTCATCGTTTAGAAAATCCTGGCGTGATCCCCTTGGTATTGATTGAAGTCCAAAATGGCGAATACTTGGGAGAAGATGATATTATCCGCTACCAAGATGATTATGCCCGTACCAAGGATTAAAACCAAAAAAACGCTATTAAAGCTCTAATTCCAAAGCTGAATACATTTTTTGTGCAAATCGTCTTTGTTAACGAACCATTGCACCCCAGAAGTCCCTACCTAGTTCAGGTGGGGACTGAATCATATTAGTGTTATAAATGTAGTAATAGCGATCGCGCTCATGCCTTCGATGATTTAGAATTTTGCCCAAGCAAGGGTCAACCATCTGTAAAATGAAAGATGGGATATTCAATTGCAAAAAACGAGTTCGATGATTCATCTGAGTCAAGCAGCCATAAGTGAGATTGGGCGAATCAAGTCCAAGCAGCCAAATATCTTGTTTCGATTGGCAGTCAAACCAGGTGGTTGCTCTGGGTTATTTTATGATATGTCCTTCGATGAAGCCATAAAAGTTGGCGACCAGGTTTTCGACTTGGATGAGATTCAAGTAGTTATAGATGCCACAAGCGTAAATTACCTCAACGGTTTGAGGGTGGATTATTCAGAAGACTTAATGGGCGGTGGTTTTCGCTTCCACAATCCCCAGGCGATCGCTACTTGTAGTTGTGGCAATTCTTTCTACATTAATAATCATTAACTTATCGATCAAAGAAGAATTGACAGAAAGCGGTAAAAAAAGATATAATCAGGATTTGTTAAAACTTAGACCATAAGCAGCTTTACGCGCTGTAACTCATGCCAACAATACAGCAGCTAATACGAAATGAGCGCGAACAAGCGCGTCAGAAAACCAAGTCCCCTGCTTTGAAACAATGTCCCCAACGTCGGGGAGTTTGTACCAGAGTATACACGACCACACCAAAAAAGCCTAACTCAGCCCTACGTAAAGTAGCAAGAGTCAGACTTACCTCTGGATTTGAAGTCACAGCTTACATTCCAGGCATTGGTCACAACTTACAAGAACACTCAGTTGTGATGATTCGTGGCGGTCGGGTTAAGGATTTACCAGGCGTGAGATACCACATTATCCGTGGCACCTTAGATACAGCCGGAGTCAAAGACCGCAAGCAAGGCCGTTCCAAGTATGGAACCAAGCGTCCCAAAGCAGCGAAAAAATAGGATTAGACGATTAATCGCATCCAACACGATTAATCGTCTACCTTAAAAACGCCGAAGGGCAAAAGCAGGAGCGCCGTCTTTGTTCTAAGAGTAGTTAGAAAGGCTGCTAAAGTCTGTTCAAAAAATCAAGCTACATCTACACTAAGCGAGCAAGTGTAGGAGTTCTGAAGAGAATGCTGTAATCTACAGCTAATTTCTCATCTGAACATTAAAGTTTATAATCTTGTCGCCTTGAGTATTTAGTTGCAGGTAGCAGATCAAACAATTTTAGATTTTAGACTTCGGCTACCTCAGTCGAAGGGTTTGCGGTTTTGGATTAGTCGAACCCACAAGGGAATTAGGCTTAGAGACTTTTGATTTGTTCAGATCCTTGCGATCGGAATATATACTGAAAACTTTTAATCCAAAATCAAAAATCAAAAGTCAAAAATTGGCAGTAAATTAAGTCAGCCTTGCTGCAACGGTCGAAAAAATTGAGGAAGTCTGAGGGTTGGGTTCTACCGCTTTTAGTTTCCGGTGTCTGATAGCATATAATTTCGTTGCCAATTCCGAATTAAAGGTGAAGTATGTCTCGTCGTGGTGTTATTCAAAGGCGCCCAGTTCCGTCTGACTCCGTATATAACAGTCGCCTTGTGAGCATGATTATCAGACGGATCATGCGTCATGGCAAAAAATCACTTGCCGCACGAATTGTTTATGAAGCATTGAAAACTATTGAGGAACGCACTGGTAACGGTGCCTTAGAAACCTTTGAAAGAGCAGTGCGAAATGCCACGCCTCTAGTAGAAGTAAAGGCTCGGCGAGTTGGTGGAGCAACCTACCAAGTACCAATGGAAGTGCGTACAGAACGCGGCACTACCCTAGCACTGCGTTGGTTAGTGCAATATTCCCGCTCTAGGCCAGGCCGGACAATGGCCAGCAAATTGGCAAATGAGTTAATGGATGCTGCCAACGAAACTGGCAATGCTATTCGGAAACGTGAAGAAACGCACCGGATGGCGGAAGCTAACAAAGCATTCGCACATTATCGTTACTAAGTAAAAAAGCGATATATCGCCTTGCCGAAGCGGTATATCGTGGATTTACAAAAAAGACGGTTTTCCGTAAAAGTATAGAATCTTAACAAAGAGTAATATACAAGATATCATGAGGCAAAAACTATAGGAGGTAGCTGTGGCACGCACGATCCCGCTAGAGAAAGTACGCAACATTGGTATTGCGGCGCATATAGATGCGGGCAAAACAACAACAACAGAGAGAATATTATTTTACTCTGGGATAATTCATAAAATAGGCGAAGTTCATGAAGGAACTGCCGTCACAGACTGGATGGAGCAGGAGCGAGAGCGGGGAATTACCATCACTGCTGCTGCGATCAGTACCAGTTGGAAAGATCATCAAATTAACATTATCGATACTCCGGGTCACGTAGACTTCACAATTGAAGTTGAGCGTTCCATGCGCGTGTTGGATGGTGTAATCGCAGTATTTTGTTCTGTGGGCGGCGTGCAACCGCAGTCTGAGACAGTGTGGCGGCAAGCAGAACGCTACAAAGTTCCTCGGATAGCCTTTATCAACAAGATGGATCGCACCGGAGCGAACTTTTATAAAGTTCACGAGCAAATCCGCGATCGCCTACGGGCGAATGCGATCGCCATTCAACTACCAATTGGTAGTGAAAACGACTTCCAAGGGATCGTTGACCTAGTAGGGCAACGTGCGTATATTTACGCAAATGACCAAGGCACCGATATCCAGGAAACCGATATCCCGGAAGCATTGCAAGCCCAGGTAGACGAATTCCGCACCAAGTTAATAGAAGCTGCGGCAGAAACCGATGATGCTCTGATGGCTAAGTACTTCGAGGGCGAAGAACTTACAGAACAGGAAGTTCGGACTGCCCTGCGTAAAGGCACAATTGCGGGGACAATTGTACCAGTACTTTGTGGTTCGGCATTCAAAAACAAAGGCGTGCAGTTGATGCTAGATGCCGTTGTCGATTACCTACCAGCGCCAAGTGAAGTACCACCAATTCAAGGCTTACTGCCCAATGGCGATGCTATTGAGCGGCGGGCTGATGACAACGAACCCCTAGCGGCTCTGGCATTCAAGATTATGGCTGACCCTTACGGTCGCCTGACATTTGTTCGCGTTTATTCTGGTGTCCTGAAAAAGGGCAGCTACGTTCTCAACGCTAGTAAGAATAAAAAAGAACGGATTTCCCGCTTAGTTCTGATGAAGGCAGACGATCGGCAAGATGTCGATGAACTGCGAGCAGGTGATTTGGGAGCAGCTCTGGGATTGAAAGACACCTTAACAGGTGACACGCTCTGTGATGAAGGATCGCCAGTAATTCTGGAATCCCTATTCATTCCTGAGCCTGTGATCTCGGTGGCGGTTGAACCCAAAACCAAGAACGACATGGACAAGCTGTCCAAGGCTCTGCAATCTCTCTCAGAAGAAGACCCCACCTTCCGAGTCCGCGTCGATCCCGAAACAAACCAAACCGTGATCGCCGGGATGGGAGAGCTACACCTAGAAATTCTAGTAGACCGGATGTTACGAGAATTCAAGGTGGAAGCGAATGTAGGTGCGCCACAAGTAGCTTACCGAGAAACAATTCGGAAAGCTGTGAACAAAGTTGAGGGCAAATTCATCCGCCAAAGTGGTGGTAAAGGTCAATACGGTCACGTTGTGATCAATTTGGAGCCTGGAGAACCCGGTAGTGGCTTTGAATTCGTTTCTAAAATTGCTGGCGGTACAGTACCTAAAGAGTACGTTGGCCCCGCAGAACAAGGGATGAAAGAAAGCTGCGAATCTGGTGTTCTAGCTGGATATCCATTGATTGACGTTAAAGCGACGCTAATTGATGGGTCATACCACGATGTAGACTCTTCAGAAATGGCTTTTAAAATCGCTGGCTCAATGGCGATGAAAGAGGCTGTGCTGAAAGCTTCACCTGTCATCTTAGAACCTATGATGAAAGTTGAAGTTGAAGTTCCTGAAGACTATATGGGAAATGTCATTGGCGACCTCAACACCCGCCGAGGGCAGATTGAAAGCCAAAGCACCGAAAAGGGACTCGCTAAGGTAACATCTAAAGTTCCACTGGCGAGTATGTTTGGCTACGCCACTGATATCAGGTCAAAAACCCAAGGTCGGGGTACCTTCACGATGGAGTTCAGCCACTACGAAGAGGTGCCTCGCAGCGTAGCTGAAACTATCATTGCAAAAAGCAAAGGGAACGCTTAGTTAAAATAAGGAAATGAGGATTCATGGCACGCGCAAAGTTTGAAAGGAATAAACCCCACATCAATATCGGTACAGTTGGCCACGTTGACCACGGTAAAACTACCTTGACAGCAGCCATCACCATGACCTTGGCAGCTATGGGTCAGGCTGTAGCTAAGGGCTACGACCAAATTGATAATGCCCCAGAAGAAAAGGCACGGGGTATTACCATTAATACCGCTCACGTAGAGTATGAAACTGCAAGTCGGCACTATGCTCACGTAGACTGTCCAGGACACGCTGACTATGTGAAGAACATGATCACCGGTGCTGCCCAAATGGACGGAGGTATCCTCGTAGTAGCTGCTACCGATGGACCCATGCCCCAAACCCGCGAACACATCCTGTTGGCAAAACAGGTAGGCGTTCCCAGTCTGGTTGTCTTCTTGAACAAAGAAGATTTGATGGATGACCCAGAACTTTTGGAACTGGTAGAACTAGAACTTAGAGAACTGTTAAGCAGCTACGATTTCCCTGGCGATGACATCCCCATTGTCAAAGGCTCTGGTCTGCAAGCTCTAGAAGCAATGACTAAGAATCCTAAGACCCAACGCGGTGAAAATCCTTGGGTAGACAAAATCTACGAATTGATGGATGCTGTAGATTCTTACATCCCCACTCCTGAGCGGGATGTTGATAAACCCTTCCTGATGGCTGTAGAAGACGTGTTCTCAATTACAGGTCGTGGTACTGTCGCCACTGGTCGGATTGAACGGGGTATAGTCAAAGTTGGCGATAACGTTGAACTAGTGGGTATCAGAGATACTCGCGCAACTACCGTAACTGGGATTGAAATGTTCAAGAAGAGTCTTGAGCAAGGTATGGCTGGGGATAACGCTGGCGTATTACTCCGGGGTATCCAGAAGGCTGATATTGAACGGGGTATGGTAATTGCCAAACCAGGTTCAATTAAACCTCACAATGAATTTGAAGGTGAAGTGTACGTCCTAACAGAAAAAGAAGGTGGTCGTAAGACTCCATTTTTCGCTGGCTACCGTCCCCAATTCTACGTGCGGACAACCGATGTAACTGGTACTATCAAAGCCTACACCTCCGATGAAGGCAAAGAAGTAGAAATGGTGATGCCAGGCGATCGCATCAAGATGACAGTAGAATTGATCAATGCGATCGCTATTGAACAGGGAATGCGCTTCGCTATCCGTGAAGGTGGTCGCACTATCGGTGCTGGTGTCGTCTCCAAAATTATCAAGTAGCACCTTTTGGCTCATAACAAAGGAGCAGAGATGGTATAATGCCTCTCTGCTCCTTTCTCTTCCCTCTATAAATAAGCTAATAAGTAGTATCTTGACCACCAATGCCATAAGCGAAAACCAAGCTCCATAGGTACGTGTCACAAGAGAAAGATTTCGGTCTTGGGAACCAGGACTCCTGCCCTTGGAGGGAATGTAATACCAAAAAAACTACGGAGTTTTTGAGGCTATTCCCGATGAATTGGGAAGCTCGGACTTCAGCCGTAGGCAAGTCTGAGTAGTTCACCCTGTAAATACTCCCCTAATTACGCAGAACCTGGAAAATTAAAGATGGCAACTCTACAGCAGCAGAAGATTAGAATTCGCTTACAAGCCTTTGACAGGCGCTTACTAGATACATCTTGCGAGAAGATTGTAGACACAGCTAACCGCACCAACGCTACAGCCATAGGCCCAATTCCTTTACCAACAAAACGCCGGATCTATTGTGTGCTGCGATCGCCTCACGTAGATAAAGATTCACGGGAACACTTTGAAACCCGTACTCATCGCCGGATTATTGACATTTATCAGCCTTCTTCTAAGACTATTGATGCTCTGATGAAATTGGATCTACCATCGGGCGTAGATATCGAAGTCAAACTTTAATTTAGTCATTGGTCATTAACAAATGACAAAGGACAAATAACACTAGTATTAATATTTACACAGCCCTGAAGAAATATATCTCAGGGCTTTTATTTAGCTAGGAAACAAATGATAGAATGTAGACAAAGTACGGGAAAAGCAGAGAAAAAGAAATTTTAAAGATTAAGTTTATACCAAAGTAACAATGACATCATCTTCTAAAATTGCAGTTCGTGAACTACCTCTGTTCCCGTTACCCGAAGTAGTTCTGTTTCCTACCAGGCCATTACCCCTGCATATCTTTGAATTTCGCTACCGAATCATGATGAACACGATTTTGGAGAGCGATCGCAGGTTCGGTGTTTTGATGTTTGATCCAGTCAAAGGTACAATTGCAAACACTGGTTGCTGTGCCGAAATCATTCATCACCAAAGGTTGCCAGACGATCGGATCAAGATGATGACTTTAGGGCAGCAAAGATTTCGTGTCTTAGAGTATGTTCGTGAAAAGCCATACCGCGTTGGCTTAGTTGAATGGATTGAAGACCAACCACCGACTAAAGATTTGCGACCTTTATCAACTGAAGTAGAACAATTACTACGAGATGTTGTACGTTTGTCATCTAAATTAACCGAACAAAATATTGAACTGCCAGAAGATTTACCCGATCTACCTACAGAGTTATCTTATTGGGTAGCCAGCAACCTTTATGGTGTCGCCGCAGAGCAGCAATTATTGCTAGAAATGCAAGATACTGTAACTCGTCTAGAGCGGGAAGCAGAAATTTTAACTTCTACTCGGAATCACTTGGCAGCTCGCGCTGTTCTCAAAGATACATTTAGTGAAAAGTGAAGAGTCAAAAAAAGTGAGGAGTTAGGAGTTAAGAGTTATCAATTATTAGGTAGGGAATATAAATTATAAGTTGCCAATCTTTTATTTTTTGTTATTTATTCCTAACTCCTCACTCCTAACTCCTAACTTCTGAAGTAACAGCGCTAATCGGCAAAACATTGTAAACGCCAAGAATTTTTAAAATCTCGGTGTGGATAGTTAATTCTGCTAAAGCCGATTGCATTTCTGCTTCCTTGCCATCTGCTTCTAAATCGATGAAAAATAAGTATTCGCCTAGCGATCGCTTCGTAGGACGAGATTCAATCCGGCTGAGGTTAATTCCTAGTTGAGCAAATATTTGTAAAGGTTTGACCAATGCTCCGGGTGTGTTGGCGGGCATACTAAAAGCCAGTGATGTGTGACTGGCAGGTGTTGTTGATATCTGGTAGCCAGCGTCCGCTTCGCCCTGACTTACTACCCAAAAACGAGTAAAGTTTTCTGGATTGTCGTTGATACCACTAGCAAGTATCGGCAGGTTGTAGAGTTGAGCGGCTCTACTAGAAGCGATCGCTGCCGTTGTTGTCTCTTGCTCTAATCGCTGTAGTGCTTCGGTTGTGGAATTGCTGGGAATAATCTGTACAGTTGGGAGAAACCGCTCTAACCATCCCTGACATTGTGCCAAAGCTTGCGGGTGAGAGTAAACAGTTTTAATTTGATCTAAATTAGACGCGCAGGAAATTAACGTATGGGCAATGGGTAATACCAAAGCCAACTGAATACGCAAACTATCCAACTGCCATAGTGTATCCATTGTTGTAGTCACACTCCCTTCAATAGAATTTTCCACTGGCACAACAGCCAAGTGAGCTTGACCATTAGCAACGGCGTGCAGTGATTGGGGGATAGTAGGATAGGGAGATAACGTAGCTTCAACTCCCGTACTTTTAGTTAGCCAGTTGACATAAAAAACAGTTGCTTGTTCTGTATAAGTGCCGGGAGGACCTAAATGTGCGATCGATAAAGTCATACCTTTAGCCTTGAGTTGCGGGTTTTTTGCGTAAACTGAGCGTACCAACTTTTTGCTAATTATTTTTATAGTCAATAAATTTTTTACTTTTATAATAATCAAAACTAAGTTGTTAAAAAATATTAAAATTAAGGAACAGATATTTTAATCAGTTCATGGCTACTCGGTTTACTGCCTCCCAATCGGTTGAAATCGCTGTTCCAGAGCAGCCTATTCCCATTCAGCACTACTTACGTCAGCCTCAACGTCTGGTTAAGGCTTTGGTTGATAATAGCCGAATTCAGCAGCTTTCTGAGGAAGTATTTCGCTTGAAAATGCGTCCGCTTACTTTTATGTCACTCAGTATTCAACCTACTGTAGACATGAGAGTATGGGCAGAATCAAATGGAATAATTTATTTGCGATCGCTAAACTGTGAAATTTTAGGTTTCGAGTATATTAACCAGCGTTTTACTCTCAATTTAAAAGGGTATTTATCTCCCAAAGAGTTTAGCACTGGCACTCGCTTGCAAGGAAAGGCTGATTTAGAGGTAATGGTGGATTTCCCACCGCCATTTTCCTTTACTCCTAAGCCAATTTTAGAAGCTACTGGCAATGGTTTACTTAAAAGCGTGCTGTTGTCAGTTAAACAACGGTTATTGAATCAACTTTTGATGGATTATCGCTACTGGGTGATATCACAAACCAAAGATAGAGGACTTGACAGTGATAGTGCTGAATTACCAATCCTGAATGCTGAGTAATTATTTAACTATTTTGATTTGGCAAGGGCGAAAAGACTGACGGTGTAGGGGCGATGGCCCGTATTGTTGCAAAGCCAGCAAATGCCTCTGGCTACCATAACCCTTGTTACTTTCTAGATTGTACATAGGGTATTTTAATGCTAAACGCATTATCAGTTCGTCACGCCAAACCTTAGCGACAATACTAGCAGAGGCAATAGCGAGCGATCGCTCGTCTCCTTTGACTATTGTTTGTTGCGGCAATAGCAAATCTTTGATTGACTGATTGCCATCAATCAAGCAGAGTGTGGGCTGTACCTTTAACTTCAGTACAGCCCGCTTCATTGCTAACAGCGTTGCTTGCAAAATATTTATCTTGTCAATTTCGGCAGTAGAAGCAAACCCAATTTTCCAGTCTATAGCCAGCCCACAAATTTGTTGCGCTAGCTGAGTTCTCCGAGAACTAGACAACTTTTTACTGTCTTTGATTTTAGCGGCCATCAGTATTGGCAAAGCGCTATCTGGTAGGATCACTGCTGCCGCCACCACAGGCCCAAATAGAGCGCCTCGTCCTACTTCATCAACACCTGCAAACAACCCTGGAATCTCTGACAAGGTAGAAAACTCCAGCCAAGTGGATTGTTCCAAAGGCGTTGGCGATGTTTCTACCATAAAGCAAATTAATTATCCTCGATCGCTGAGGAACGACGGCGGCGGCGACGGCTGGCTGTGGCGCTACTATTAGCTTCACTTTCATCTGCAATCTCATTCGCGGCGGCGGCTTTCGCAGACAAGCGTCCCGAAGGATTCACAGTCAACTCCGATGGTTCAGTTGTCTCTTCAATTAAAGATTTTTGTTCTGGCTCAATAACTTTTGGTGTCGGTATTTTGCTTGCAGTTATTTCAGGTGTTACCTTTTGGGCAATAGTGATTATTTCAGGTATTGCTTTTGGGACAATAGTTGATTCTGAGGTTGATTCAATTGGGGTCGTTGGTTGTTGACCGGGCTGAATCACATTAATAATCACAGACTTGGTATTTTTAACCTCTTGCTCTAACTTCACCAAAGGAGATATTCCCATCAAGGCAAATATATCCTGTTCTTGGATGCTCATTTCTACAGTTCTAATCTCCGGTGGTTCTACCACTGGCTTAATTGGTTCTGCCTTGATAATTTTAGTGCGCTCTACTCTTTCACTCCAACCAGGTTTACCAAGAGTGGGCGAGGGAATTTCTGGTGCAACTCCTATTTCTGGTTCTACATCCAGGTCTAAATCTTGCTCGTTAACAAAAGCCAGGGGATTGGGAACAATCCGAGCTTCATCTTTCCCGTTTAACCCATTGACACCAATTCGACTGCGGCGAGTCCGGGTACGGCGCTTATCATTAAGTTCTTGATAACTAGGATGATTGATCAGATTGAGGTTGCTCAATTCCGAGTCGCCGTCAAATGCTTCCCCAAATCCATCATAGGTTTCTCTTGGTTCCGGGATGCGGGCAGATGGTTGACGTGGTTCTCGGTGAGGCAAAGATACAAAACGCTCGCGATCTGGTGTCTCTGCCGGTATCGGTAATCGGTTTTCGATCTCTCCAGGGAGACGCACAGTATGTCCTAAACCGCCACAGGTGGGGCAAGTTTCACCAAACAATTCGTAAATATTTTGACCCTGACGTTTGCGGGTCAGTTCTACTAAACCTAGTTCGGTAAGTTGGGCAATCTGGGGACGAGCTTTGTCTGCTTTGAGTGCTTTATTAAAGTGTTCGAGAACTTGTAGTTGGTCACGTCTCGATTCCATATCGATAAAATCAACGACGATCACCCCGGCAATATTCCGCAGACGCAACTGACGAGCGATTTCTGTAGCAGCTTCGCAGTTTGTCCACAAAACTGTTTCTCTAGCTGTTGCCGATCGCGTGAAGGAACCTGAGTTAACATCGATTACGGTTAATGCTTCCGTCGGCTCGATGATGATGTAACCGCCAGAAGGTAGGTCTACTCTTGGTTTCAGGGCTTCTCGAATCGCAGCAGTAATGCGGAAATACTCTAAAATTGGCGAGCGATCGCGGTGATGGTCAATCAACAATCCCTGCGGTGTTTGACCGCCACTCCAATTCTGCAAGTACTGTTTAACCCGCTTCAAACCAGTACTAGAATCTACGACAATCCGATTGACATCCGCGCCGTACATATCCCGCAATACGCGCTGGATAAAGTCGTCGTCTCGGTTGAGGAGTGCTGGAGCGCGGGTGGAATGGGCTTCCTGCTGAATCGCCTCCCATTGCTTTTGCAGCAATTCCAAATCTTCCATAATCGCTTCTTCAGGCTTGCCTTCTGCTTCTGTACGCACAAGCAAACCCATTCCCGCCGGTTTGACCAAAATCGCCAGCGCTCGTAAGCGGTTGCGCTCACTTTCACTTTTAATCCGCCGGGATAAATTTACGCCCCTACCGTAGGGCATCAGTACTACGTAGCGTCCGGGTAAGGTAATATTACCCGTGAGCCTGGGTCCTTTTGTCCCCGTTGGCTCTTTCATTACTTGCACCAAAACTTTCTGTTGTGGTGCTAGTAGTTCTGTAATTGCGGCGGCGGTACGTTTGAGCTTCAATGGCCCCAAGTCGGTGACGTGAATAAAACCGTTACGCTCTGGGTCGCCAATATTGACAAAAGCCGCATCTATCCCAGGCAACACGTTTTCTACTACTCCTAAGTAGATATCACCTATTTGATGATGACCCGTAGCAACAACGAGTTCCTGTATTTGATCTTCAGAAAAAACCGCAGCAATTTGGTGCTGCTCCGCGATGATAATTTGTTTTGGCATTCAATTTCCTCAAAAATTGGCAGCACTTACAGGTTTGAGGTTTGTTATATCAAGTCCGGTTAATTACTTAATAATTCAAAACTACTTGCGTCTCCGCGTCAGTTTTAATTACTAGTTGTTTCTCGGTTTGATATTATACTTTTGCTGCCCTCGCAACCCTCAAAAGGCGCTACTGGTAATAAAAATCGCAAATCTGAGCTTCTAAGTTAAATAGCTATTGGCGCTCTTTAGAGCGTTTCTACGGCTGATTATTCCAGAACTGCTGCATATCGTTTAAGCAATTAAATCAACCGTCCGTGGTTGATTTGTCATGCAATACCCTCAAATCTTGAGAGTTCTGAGTTGAAAGTTCTAAATCCTGAGTGAGCATTTAACTCAGGATGCTTTATTTGAGAGTAACCTACTGAATTCGTTAAGAAAAAGAAACTATTTCTATTTTCCATTCCCCGGATTTATCTTAGGGTTATACTCAGCAACGCCAGTTGCCACCCTGCCTTGAGCCGCTCTAGCCTAAGACAAGCAGCGTTTTGCACGTCTGGTGAACGTCTGCAAGTCGGCATAACCGACAGCAGTTGCTTTAACTCTAAAAAAGTAATGCACTAGCTCTTGGGCATTACGTGGATTAGACATTCAGCAGTTGTTTAAAAAGCATGGATTTAGAGAAGCTAACCGAGTCTGCTATTAGTTACTGATTCACAAGGTAGCTATAGAGAGAGTGTGCATTCTTTAATCTGCTTTTTCTTTGTCTAAGATAAAATCCTAGAAGTTGCACTCTAATATCTTTGCTTTTTACCCCTGAATACCAGGGTAGTGAACCAGCTAATTCAATGCAGCGCCAGAAAATTTCTCTTCACCCTATTCTAACGCAACCTTGCTAAAAATCAATTCATATTACCTACCATGTCAGGACAACTACTAGCAAGTTGCCTTACAGGGATTATACCCCTAAAATTAGCCGATTGCGGTGGATGTGCAGGAGTTGAAATTCTACATTAGCCACTGTCTCTAGCATAAATAGGATTTGTTCGGGACGCAACAGCAAACCGTCCTGGCGATAGCTACCTAGATAACGGATTACAGATGACATAGATTCTGCAACGTTTTTGTGGGTTTCTACTAACTCCAGTTCAAATAAGCGATCGCGCAGATTAATTAACTGGCTCTTGCCTGATTTAGTTGTTTGCTCGTACCAAAGTTCCTCTTTTGCTTTGATTGTATCAATCCAGTTTTGCCATTGTATAGGTGTGGTTTCTGCAAGTGCTGCTACAGTAATCAAATACTCTGCCGACTCTAGCAGTTGGGTAGCGGCGCTAGCTTTTAAATCTATCTGCTCCACATTATATATAGGTATGTCTGTGGGCATTTCACGAGCCAACTTTGCTCGGAAAGTATCAACTTCCACTGGCACTGTTAACTCAAAATCTGCAATTTCACCACTGCTAGTAGCCCCTAGAGCTAAAGCAGTTGCTAGAGAAATGCGTGGCATTGGGTGAAACCCACCAGTGAAAGCAATTGGTAAGCTTGCTCGCCGCACAACTCGGTCAAACAGACGGATTAAATCAAGATGGCTCATCAAAGCCATATTACCTTGTTTCCCAAACCAAACTCGCAGTCTTTGCGCCTTAGTTGTGTTGGGGACAAATTCGCCAGCAAATTTTGGGATGGCAGGTGATTCAATCACGATATTATGCCCAAAGTCGGTGCCACAGACACCACAATGAGAACAACCTTCAAAAGAGCAGTCGGGTACAATTGCAGCTTCTAGAGCGCGTTGCAAGTCTTCTTGGAGCCACTTTTTATCAATCCCGGTATCAATATGATCCCAAGGTAGGGGGATATCGAGGGAGTGGGGAGTAGGGAGTGAGGAGTTAGGAGTTAGGAGTTGGGTATTTTGTCCATCTTCTCTGCCCTTGGGCGCTTCTGCGTGAAACAAATTCCATTCGCCATTTTCTATTTGGCGGTATTTCCAATCTAAATCGGCTTGGGCGATCGCAGTTCCCCAAGCGCTAAAAGCTCGATCTAAATTTTCATACCAGGAATCCATACCAGCACCTAATTCCCAGGCACGGCGGACTACTTTGCTCAAATTGCGATCGCCTCGTCCCACAAAATCTTCCATTGCCGAAATGCGGACATCGGTAAAATTTACCTTCACTGCCTTGATTCGGCGGAATTCTTGCCGTAACAAGTTTTGTTTGCGCTTAAATTCAGAGGTAGAAACTGAGTGCCACTGGAATGGTGTATGGGGCTTGGGCGTAAAGTTAGAAATTGTCAGGTTAAAGTTTAGGGGTTTTCTGCCCTTACCTCGACATTCTCGCTGTAGCCAGCTTACTGTTTCCGCAATGCCCAAAACATCAATATCCGTCTCACCCGGCAAGCCAATCATAAAATACAACTTTATTTTATCCCAGCCTTGCTCCCAAGCGGTTTTCACCCCCCGCAACAATTCTTCATTCGTCAACCCCTTATTCACAATATCTCGCATCCGCTGAGTACCAGCTTCTGGAGCAAAAGTCAGTCCACCTTGGCGCGTACCTCCCAGGATGTTGGCAATATTTTCATCAAATCTGTCTACCCGTTGGCTTGGTAGAGTCAGAGAAATGTTTTCATTTTTTAAGCGATTTTTGATTTCCATCCCCACTGCTGGTAGGGATAAATAATCAGAACAACTCAGAGATAGTAGGGAAAACTCATTGTAACCAGTTGCCCGCATTCCCTGTTCAATTGCTTCTACAACCTGATCGGGTTCCACATCCCGTGCTGGTCGAGTCAGCATTCCTGGTTGACAAAAGCGGCAGCCACGAGTGCAACCACGCCGAATCTCAATGGTCAAGCGGTCATGCACCGTTTCTACGTAGGGAACTAACCCAATGGAATATGCTGGTATGGGAGTTGCAACCCGTCGCAGAATTCGTTTTGGTACGTCAGGGCGAGAAGGATGAACTGAGCCATCCTCGGCCATGTCGTAAAACTGGGGAACATATACGCCTGGTATCTGTGCCAAATCCAGTAATATATCTTCCCGACTCAATCCTGCTTGTTTGCCTTCTTCTAACACCAAACCAATTTCTGGCAGCAGTTCTTCTCCATCTCCAAGGGCGATAAAGTCGAAAAAGTCAGCATAAGGCTCAGGATTTGATGTCGCTGTTTGCCCACCAGCGAAAATTAGGGGAAAATAGGACTGGGTATCGTTAAATTCTCCCCTGCCCCCTTGCCCCTCTGCCCCTCTGCTCCCCTGCCTCTCTCGCCACGTCAAGGGAATTCCAGCCAAATCCAACATTTCCAGGATATTAGTAGCACCCAGTTCGTAACTGAGACTAAAGCCTAAAATGTCGAATTCTGTAAGCGATCGCTTTGACTCTACCGCAAACAATGGCGTATTTGTTTCGCGTAGTTTGGCTGCCAGGTCTTTTCCTGGGAGGTAGGCGCGATCGCACAATTGACGAGGTTGGGCATTCAAGATGTTATAAAGGATGATGTGCCCTAAATTAGATGCACCGACTTCATATACTTCTGGGTAGGTTAAAACCCAATGTATTGCTGTCGTATCCCAAGGTTTGTGTACTGCTAACAACTCGTTACCCAGGTAACGGGCTGGTTTTAAAATATCCGACGTTATTAATCTTTCAACTGCAACAACCACTGTGCTATCTTCTAGCTACCTTAATTACAGCTATCCAACCCTAACCTTAGCATTGAATTAGGTCTTATAACAGAGTTTATCGTTGCAACTTACAACTCCTTTACATAAAGTGCATTTATTGCCCGAACCTTTGTGCTTTTACATAAAGTTATGTTTGGGCTAACTCGGCTTCAGCATCTAATATTTCAAATACCCTATCGAGTTGCGTCAGTTCAAAAATAATTCTAACTTGTGGAGCAACAGCGCAAAGTCGGCAACTTCGTCCTAAAGTAAGAGCCAGCTTATGTGTAGATAACAATGCCATCAACCCCGCGCTGTCTAAAGATTCTACTGCTGCGAGGTCTACTACCAAGATCGAAATACCATTTTGCGCCAAGGCTGTAGTCATATCTCGTTCAAATTCCAAGGCGTTTGCAGCATTTAAACACCCTTGGGGACGAATAACTGCAATCTTGGGATAGTTAAGCACTGCCTGCATAATTACATCCTATTAAGAATTTTGAAGCGTCAAGCTAAGAATTATTTGAACATAAACTCTATTTTGTTGCATCGACCATACGTCTTAGCTCTCTTTGCTGAATCTTTATTGCTTTAGTATGTCTGTTTAAAGATTGTTATAATTCCAGGTTAAAATGTGTTTATATATACTTTTTTTTTATGTCACTTCAAAAACAATCTACTATAGACGGCCATAGAGCAGACAAATTATCAGTAACTCTGCTGAGAAAGCTTGCTTAGTCTATAACTAAAGCTAATTTAGCTAAGTCTTACCGTTAGGTTAAATCTCCCACTCTAGCGTTGCTGATGGCTTATGGCAAAGTCAGAGTGAATTATCTATCTAACTAATTAAATTGTGATATATATCACTAGCAAGTTAGTCTTTGGATCACTCTTTATACTGAGGCTGATCTGGGATGATTAGTATCTTATTACAGTTGGGTTATTACTTATGAGAACTCAGTACGCTATTCGTAAATTGGTAGAAAAAGCTCTTGACATTAAAAAACTAACTCCTGAGATAGAGAATGAAATCAATTCAGAGCTGACGGAACTGGGTTACATTTCTGATGTTGATTACGAAGCCCTAGAATTATTAATGGCAGAGATGGATGCTGGACGAATTCAGTTGGTTCCTAGTCTGGGATTTTAAAATAATTCGTAATTCGTAATACAACTCTTCTCCCAAGGGGAGACGCTACGCGAAGGAGAGGCTGCACTTCGACAGGGAGTAGGAGGAGAATCATAAGTGCCTAATCCCCAATCCCCAATCCATCTTGATATGCTTGCCAAAGCTGGTGAATAAACTGATTGAGTTGCTGCTTTGCGGCTGAATCAGGTTCAGTTTTTGGTTCTTTTGCTAAAAGTTGGCTTAAGAAGGTAATTACTTCTGTGTCTAAAGCTGGGCGAAATAAATTGGCAGGCCAAAGTAAGTCAGACGCATCTCGCAAATCGGTAATTAGCGGTGATTCTTGAATAAAAGTGACCATTAATAAAGGACGCACCCAGCACAATTGGCGGGAAACTACAAATTGAATGACTTCTGCATACAGGTTCCTGTCGCCATACTCTAAAGACACTATTTGTCCGGGTTGAAGAAAATCTAGGCTCATTTCCATCATTATGGAGTTTTGGCAAGGGTGAGGATTATTTGGTAATTTCCTTAATCTTAAAAGTGAAAATGCGCTACGTTTAAGGAAAGCTTCTGTAAGATTAGGGTAGCACTCTTAGGAGAGCCATGCCTTAGACGCGTGCCTTATCAAGTGGCTACGCAAAGCTAATACAACCAATCCCTGGCAGCAAAGGGTTTTCCTAGCATAGTATCTGAGCAGAAATACTATAGAATAGGTAAACAACTGTTGAGCGATCGCAAAACAGAGACTTTGTTGTAGTGAAGTAACGAGAAAAGAGCAAAGAGCCGTGTCAGTTGAAACTATTGAAAAGCCTTCCACAACCCGCAAGCTCGCGCCTCGGTATCGCGTTTTGCTCCATAACGACGACTACAACTCTATGGAGCATGTTGTACAGTCACTAATTGCTACTGTACCAAGCCTTACCCAACCCCAAGCTGTGAGCATCATGATGGAAGCTCATACCAACGGGCTAGCTTTAGTCATTACTTGCGCCCTAGAACACGCTGAGTTTTATTGCGAAACATTGATAAGTCACGGTTTAAGTAGCACGATTGAACCTGATGAATAGTTATTGGTCATTAGTCATTAGTCATTGGTCATTAGTCAAAATATAGAATGTTGGCTGGTGGCTTACATTGGTATGAAAGAAAACCTTGTCCGTTTAGCTGAACGCCCTGCCCCTATTAGGCTGGGTGCTTTTATTTTGACTTTATTGTTGCTATGGTTGCCATTGGCTACACCAGTATACTTACTAGTGCATGATTCAAACTTAGAAAGTATATTGACATTGGTGTTGTTATATGCAGTATTTATTTTTCTCTTGAGACTATGGGGTAAATATGTCTACCAACAGCCCCAAATTCTGCGGCATTATGGCTTAGTATTCACGCGCCAAAATGGTGTAGATTTACTGCGTGGCTTGGCTATCGGGATAATTAATATTCTGATACTTTTTGGGGTAGAAAGTTTATTGGGTTGGTTGGTGTGGCAACAACCGAAAGTTTTCTTGCTGAAAGTTGTTTTAGAGGGTTTACTTGTTGGCTTAGGTGTTGGATTTGCTGAGGAATTGTTATTTCGAGGCTGGTTGCTAGATGAATTACAACGAGATTACAGTCTGCGTGTGGCACTGTGGACAGATGCAACTGCCTTTGCTACATTGCACTTTATTAAACCCTTGGAAGCAATTATTCATACACTACCGCAATTTCCAGCTTTAGTACTGCTGGGGTTAACGCAAGTATGGGGAAAGCGTTGGCGGAGGGGACGCTTGGGTTTTCCAATTGGTCTACATGGTGGTTTTGTGTGGGGCTATTACATAATTAATGTGGGTAAATTAGTCAAATATTCGGGTCTTGTTCCTGATTGGGTAACTGGTGTGAATAATAATCCCCTGCAAGGAGTGATGGGCGTGTTGTTAATGAGTGTACTAGCTTTGTGGATACGAGGGCGAACAGTAAAGAATTAAAAATGGGTAATGAACTTGTAGAAAAATAAAATATCGGCTAAAAAGGAACTACATTAATATTCCTTTTAGGCAAAGTATCAGAGTATAGCCAAAAGGTTTTTAGAGATTCAACATCAAACAAATATTTAGGGTTAAAAATAATGGATTGTAGTCGTCTGGAATATATCAAAAATGTCAATGATGATGATGATAAAAAATGGGCGTATAAAAGCTATCCTGTTGGAGAGGCGTATAAAGACTATTCTATTGGGGATGACTTTCAGCTGAACTTTAAAGAGGGTGCAGGTGTAGATACTCACGCCTTTAAGTTACCAAAAGGATCTCTTATCATTCTTTCTCAAAAACTACGTGAGTACGAGCGAGCCTTGACGCACGTAGTTGAACTGGTTAATGAGGGAAGTGAAGATAAACCTCAATGGGAAACAGGTACATGGGGTATTTTCCGATGGGTTAAGGTTCGTTGGATTGCTGATTTCACAGATGTCAGCCGTATTCCTCTTGATAAAAAGGAAATGAGAGCCGAGTGGAGTTGCTTTGACACTAAAGCTAAATTGTTGTCTAGTCCAAGCTTGATGAAGCAGTGGGGTACTATCGATGAATTAAGAGCGCACTTAGGAGAAGTTTTTAATTAAACGATGACGCAATCCAACACCATTAAACAGCACCAAGCGCAAAGAATATTAGAATTATTTGCGATCGCACGTCAGCGATATTTAGATGCAGGGGGAAATCCTCGACGCACCCCAACGGGACTTAAGGGAGATGATTATATGACAGATGAGGAAAGGCAAGAAGCGTTGGTATTAGGAAGACAAATTTTCCCACAAGAATATATCGATAATCGCAAATCGCCAAAAATGTACTAGATGACTGCATGGGTGTCAGCTACACCACAGCAACGCCAATATTGTTATAAGTCTTGCAATAAGTTTTGGATATCTCTTGCTCCATGTAGAACGCGGATAACTTCAATCCCTTGGTTTATAGGGCAGTAGAAAATCAGATAACTCTTGACTGGAAAACTCCGTAGATTTGGTATTAAAGAGTCACGCTGTCTTCCCAAGCTGGGATTTTCTGCCAGTATTTTGAGCTTGCTGTCAATGTTTAGCAGAAATTGATCTGCTTTTTCAATGCTATCATTAGCAATGAAATTCCAAATATCGAATAAATCAGTTTCAGCCAGGGGTCTTTTAAGAATAATCGGTATTAAAGGGATTCAACCTTCTGCCGTTGTTGTTTTGCCTTAGCGATGATTTCATCCATATTTAGAGGTGTAGATTCTCCGCTATCAATCCCTTGCTGAATCTCCTGTCGTAGTTCTGCAAGCCGTATTTCTTTTAGGGTATCTTGCTCCTTAAGAAGTCGCAGACCTTCTAGAATGACTTCACTAGCGGAAGTATACATCCCGCTTTCAACTTTGGACTGCACCCACTTTTCCAATTCGAGGGTTAGGGAAACGTTCATAAATACTTCAAGACAAGCTGATGTTAATCATCCTATCGTTGATAAAATAAAATAGCCAAATTTGTTATGAGGCTACTATTAGGGCATCTCTAACGCAAAGGCTACCAACCATTACAAAACTGTCTCAACCACTGTACCCACCAAACACGCTTTATTCAAATTAACGCCGCTCAAATTTGCACCTTCTAATTCTGCACAGAGTAAATTCGCTCCCGTCAAATTTGCCCCTGCCAAATTTGCCCCCCGCAAGTCGGCCTCTTCCAGGTTTGCTTCACTCAATAAAGCACCCTGAAAATCGGCGCGACTCAAATCTGCACCTTTGAGATTTGCTCCAGTCAGGTTTGCACCGCGCAAGTCAGCACCGCGCAAGTCAACGCCTTGCAAGTTCACATTCATCAAATTAGCACCACTCAAGAAAGCACCCACCAATGACACATCACTGAGTCTTGCTCCCATCAAGTTAGCGCCACGTAAATTACTACCCCGCAAGTCAGCGCCGGTTAAATCTGCTTGCATCAGGTTTGCTCCCATCAAGTTCGCCCGCAAGTCAGTTTCTTGAAGGTTCGCCCCCATCAAATTTGCCCCCTCCAAATGCCCACCTTCGAGTTTGGAAGCAGCAAAATTAGTGCCGACAAGGTTCGCACCAGCAAGATTAATCCGGCTTAAATCTAGTCGGGAGAGTTCCTCGTCTTCTAAATTTGCCCCTGGAAGTTGTTTGAGTTTTCCTAATCTGATGGCTTCAATATTCATGTAAAGTAACTACCAATCTCTTCACTAATCTTGCTGTGGGTATCCCATTGGGAATCAAGTATCCAGATGCCGGCGCTGAATTTGGGTGTCATCAAGGGTAAGTCGAGTCCCTGTTGTAAACCCATTACTAATAAAGCTAGGGTATCTACAAGTTTAGGGTCAAAGCGAATAGATTCTTGCTGTTTGCACTCATCTAAAGCTTGAGTAAATATCTGTTCCCGGCTTTGATTTGAGGATTTTCGCTGATTGACTCGCCACTGAAAGTCTGCCAATAATGCCAAAATTCTCGACTCTAAGGGAATTTCATCTCCAGCTAAACCGGCTGGTTCCCCTGCGCCGTTCCAATATTCAGTTTGGTGAGTGATAATTTGGGCAACTGCTCGGAGTCGTGGCATGGTTCGCAATACTTGCGCCCCTGGTATTAAAGGACAACTAGGAGCATCTTGTTGGTAGCGTGTGGGTATATTACCAGAAGTCAGGACACTTTCGGCATTTTGTAATGGATCTATGCGATGCAACAAAGCCGCTAACCGCAATCTCTTAATTTGCCACGCGGGAAGATCCAAAAGCTGCGCGATCGCTTCAGCAAGTACCACCACCTCCGCAGCTGCCATTGGATTGTTGATATCTGCCATATCCATCAGTTGCGCCATTCGCAAAAAGGCTTGGATTTCGTTAGAAACCAAGTTGCGATCTAGGGTTTGTTTCTGAAGGGCTGTGGGGATGGATAATTTATCTTGCCCAGTCTGGAGGTAATCTACTACACGGGAGACAACTGCACCCAAATTTTGGGATCTGTCCATTGATGGGACAATTTGTTCTTTCCCGGCTGTGAGTTTTTGTGCCAGTTCTGGGTTGTATTTTTTGATATGAGCGATCGCTATTTCTGCTGTATCTTGTACTAACTCTGGCTCAAATGTCCACAAACCATAGAATTTACGTTCTAAGTCTGATGTCGGTACTCCAGCGCTGCCATAATCAGCCTCTGATAATTCTTGACAAATTACCATTGCTGTGTATTTAGGCGATAAAATAATTAAGTGCCACTCCTGCGCCACTGGATCGCTCGAATCTAATCCTACTAAGTCTACATTGGGTAGCTGGCTGGTAGGATGTTCAGCAAAGCCGGATTCACCGGCAGCCATAATTGCAATTTCGCGGCTGTACTGGGCGATGTCTGCATATCGTTCAGCTTCTTGTAGATACCATTTACCCTGTTGGAAGGCTGTAATCACTAGGGGTGTACCGTCATCGGTTAAGATATGGTCTTCTAGAGCGTGGCACAGGGCAACTAGGGTATTTTTGTAGTAAACACCGAATCGAATTGGCCTGGTGGTCTGGCGATGGGCTGCTTCTAGCTGTTGTAGGATTGAACCTTCTAACATGGGATTTGGTAAAAAAATAACCGCAGAGGCACTGAGTAAAAGAGGGGGAGAAATTCAGAATTCTGAATATCCCCATATTTTAGTGTTTTCTAGGATACACCCGCTAACTGTTTTTCTTTTGTCTCTAATGGTGCTGTCAATGCTGCTTCTAAGTCAGCACAACCCAGCTTTTCTTCTAAGATTTTCATGACTTCGCGCCCGAAGTCGTTGGGGTTTTGTTGCCAAGCTTGCAAGCAAACTTCGCCGAAGAATGAACCAAGGGGTTCGGGATTCCAGAGAAGTTTTTTGGCTGTCCACGGCATCAAGCTCATTGGATCATACCCTGGTTTGAGGATACCTTCTTTGAAAGCGTATTCTTCTAAATGGGTATGGGGTTGTAATCCAATAAAGAAGATGGCTGGTTCGACTTTATCAGCCCCAAAAATCCGTTCTAGTTCCCGGTGGTAGGCGATGGTTTGGCGGATGGTTTCGGGACGTTCGTCAATGACGTTAAAGGAGTAGTTGACGGAAACTAAGTCGTTGAAACCAGCTGCTTTTAAATCACGGCAGTTTTGCAAGACGTTTCGTAGGTTATATCCCATCCGCATTTTCCGCACCAGTTCTTGGGAACCACTGGTAATGCCGATTTCAAAGTAGTTCATCCCGGTTTTCGCCATCAAGTCGCACAATTCGGGTGTCAAATTGTCGGCTCTGATATATGCTGCCCAGTGGATATCTGTCATACCAGAATCGACGATTTTTTGCAATAATTCTACCGCATCGGCGATAAATTTTTTCGCGGGGATGAATTGGGCATCAGTAAACCAGAAATTGCGAATGCCGCGATCGTATAATTGGCGCATCTCAGCAACTACTTCATCTGCTGGGTTGATGCGTACTTGTTTGCCTTCGACAACCGTATAAACGCAATAACAACAGTTGTGAGGACAACCACGTTTAGTTTGTACACCGATATAAAAGTCTTGCTCTTGCAGGTAATAGTTAAATTCCGGCCAGATGCTTTCGATATAGTCGTAGTTACAAGCTGTTTTTTCTATTGGCGTGGGTTGTTCGTGAATTAGGCGTTGACGTGGTTGAGTTTCTCCGGCAATGTAACAGCGTTCATCTCGAAAATCTCTACCACTTAAAAGTTTTTCTAGTAGAGTTTCGCCTTCACCCACAGAAATAATTGTTCCTTGGGGTAAGCTTTTACCCAATTGTTCGTAAAATACGCTGACTGCACCACCACCGACAACTACACG
>NZ_JABXKI010000039.1 GCF_017115095.1 Nostoc sp. NMS4
GACACAACAAATATTGTATCTTTTGTCAACTACTTTTACTCGACCGGCGCTCTAGTCCTGGTTCATTGATAAAAACTTGATTCAGCCCAGGCCCACTAATGTTGAATCCAAGTGGATTGGTTGTACTAAAAATGACATCATTGATTTTGTCACCATTACTATCAAAACCAAAAGATGTTTGACCCAATGCTAGGTCATCGAAGGTAATTAGGGCAGCTTTTGCTGGTTCAACAACAAATGAAGAAGCTATGCCTAAAAATGCTGCGATCCAAAAATTTCTTAATAAAGACATTTGTACCTCTCAAGAACTAACCCGATTTTGCTATTTAACAACTTAAACAGGGAAAAAAATGGTGCATATAAATGCACCATTTAACCCATCAAAGTTGGTGTGGTGGGCTACCATTACTCGACCAATCCAAAATTGCTCGATAGAGTAGACTGGGCGAATGTAGGGTACCGGAGGATAAATTACTTCTCCAACCTCCCCACTTTGTCACGATGCGAAGTTGGCTTGGCAAATTACTAAGTAGTGTAAATATTTGAGTTGCTAGTTTTGTCCCCACTCGGTCTTGAGTTAGCAGAAACCACGATAGCTCTAAATAAATCAGTGCCAACCCTGCTAATGTAACCGTTAGTTTCAGTAAAAAAGGTTGTTCAATTCTGCTAAATTGACTACTCTGTGGTGAGTGTATGGGGTTATACGCTAGTAAAGTTGAAATGGTGATAATTACGAGCAATAAACCCAAGCCGATAAGTTGACTGCGAATCTTTTTTCTTGGTAATCTTTGCATATTGGTAATTCAGTTTTTGTAGAGACACAATTAGAGGCTGGCTTTGGGCTGGAAGGAACGCAAGCGTAAGGCATTAGTGACAACAGAAACCGAGCTAAAAGCCATCGCTGCACCGGCGATAATTGGGTTAAGTAACCAGCCATAGAAGGGAAAGAGAATACCAGCTGCAATGGGAATGCCGGTGAGGTTGTAAATTAAAGCAAAGAAGAGATTTTGACGGATGTTACGAATGGTGGCGCGACTTAGCTGAATTGCCGTAACGATCCCTTGCAAGTCTCCAGAGATTAAAGTGATATCACTGGCGGCGATCGCTACATCTGTTCCTGTTCCAATTGCTATACCCACATCTGCTTGAGCCAATGCTGGAGCGTCGTTGATCCCATCACCGACCATTGCCACAATTTTAGATTTGGGATTGGGAATTTTTTCTATCTTCCCTTGTAAGGATTTAATAATTGCGACTTTTTCCTCTGGTCGGACTTCTGCAAATACTTTCCTGATACCGACTTTTTGAGCGATCGCTTGTGCAGAAGAGTGATTATCGCCAGTCAGCATCACAACTTCTAAACCTAACCGATTGAGCGTTGAAACAACCGATGCTGAGGAGGGTTTGAGACTATCTGACATTGCCATTAAGCCTTGAATTTCCCCATCCACTGCAATCCAAACCACGGTTTTACCTGCTGCTTCCAGAGCGGCTTTGCTTTCGGTTAAGACACGAGATTTAATCCCCAATTCCTCAAGCCACCGTTGTGTTCCAATTTGCACTAAGCAATCTGAAACGACACCTTGAACGCCTCTACCCGCCAAGGCTTGAAAATTTCTTACCTCTAGTGAACTTACATTCTGAGATTCAGCATACTTAACGATAGCGATCGCCAAAGGATGCTCAGAATTCTTTTCTACAGAAGTTGCCAATTCCAAGAGTTTTTGCTCATTGCCCTCTTTTGTACCATTGACAGTTACAAAGTTTGTGACAGTAGGCTTTCCTTCAGTCAAGGTTCCAGTTTTATCCAACACAATGGTCTGAATTTTGTGTGCTAGTTCTAAGCTTTGGGCACCCTTAATTAAAATCCCATTTTCAGCACCTTTGCCCGTTCCCACCATCACAGACATCGGAGTAGCTAAACCCAAGGCACAGGGACAAGCAATAATCAGCACCTCCACGGCGGTGATTGTTGCCAAACTCAAATTACCCATAACATCAAACCAGATTACAAAAGTGGCGATTGCGATCGCAATAACTGCTGGTACAAACCATCCCGTTACTCGATCTGCCAAACGCTGAATTGATGTTTTGCTTCCTTGAGCTTGTTGCACCAACTTGACAATTTGCGACAAAACTGTATCGCGTCCTATTCGTATCGCTCGGAACTTTAAAGCACCTGTCCCATTAATCGTGGCTCCAATTACTTCGTCTCCCGATTGCTTCAAGACTGGCTGACTCTCACCTGTCACCATCGCTTCATCTACAGTGGAAGAGCCGTCAATTACTTCTCCATCTACAGGAATTTTTTCGCCGGGACGCACGAATACGATATCGCCGATCTGAACTTCCTGAATTGGAATACTAGTTTTCTTACCATTGCGGATCACACGAGCATTTTTGGGTTGCAAACTAATGAGTTTAGTAATAGCTTCCTTAGTTTGACTCTTGGCACGGCTTTCTAACAGCCGACCTAGCAAAATTAACGTGATCACAATTGTTGCGGCTTCATAGTACAAATCAGGCATTAAGCCACCAGAGCTAAAGAAAACAGTAACAAACAGCGAATAAAAATAAGCGGCGCTGATGCCCAAAGCAACTAATGTGTCCATAGTTGCGGTATGACATTTGAAGGCTTTCCAGCTGTTTTGATAAAAAGGTATACCACACCAAAACTGTACTGGAGTAGCTAACAATAACTGTACCCAAGGATTGTAAAACCACGCTGGAATAAAAGGCAAGCTTAACCCTGTCATCGCCGGTAGTGACCCTACTACAATCAAGGTACTGAAAGTACTTCCAAGTACAACTTTGCGCGTGAGGTCGCGTAACTTTCCCAGACGGGCTAATTTATCAGCACGATCTTCCACCGTATGCATTTCTGCATCAGATTCGGAATAAGATGAGTATCCCGCAGCATCGACAGCTGTTTGAATTTTCTCTAGATTGGTTCGCTTTTGGTCGTACTCAATAGTAGCTAGTTCCGCGCCGAAATTAACGTTGCAGCTAATCACCCCAGAAACGGAGCGAATTGCTTCTTCAACGCCACAGGCACAGGCAGCACAACTCATACCTCGGAGTTTTAGCGTCAGAGTATCCATATAAAATAAATTGCTTTAACTGAAGTGTAGGGATATTAACGATTAGGCAGATAGATAACCAATTGCTGCTAGTGCTTTCTTAATTGCTATTTCTGATACTTGAGTTTCTACACTGACTAGCTTTGTTTTTGCATTGGTCTGAACTAAGGCGTTGTTATCGATGGCTTTAATTGCTTTGGTAACTCTGTTTGCACAAGCAGAACAAGCCATGTTTGTGATTTTGAATTGGAGTGTCATAACTAGTTGCACAAAATTAAATTCATTGGTCTAGTGAGTGATACCAATTTGAAAAAAGAATGCGACAAGTAGACCATTTGTAGAGACGCGATTCATCGCGTGTTTACCCAAGGATGTGTTGCAATCATGAATTGAATTGGTATGAGCAGAGAAATAAGGTAGATCAGAATTCAGGAGTTGTGTACCTCACCAACTTGAAATCTGCTATATGTAATTAATTTTGTTGAGGTACTTGATACCTTTATGATTAAGATTGAGGATTTCAATCAAATTGAGGATCGTTGGCTGTGGGTTTGTAACAGCACCTTACTAAGCGATACCTTTGCCGAACATAAAACTAGGTCTAACTTTTGCCAAAACAGTTCAAGATAAGCTCCTTGCACAACATTTATGAGACATAAATTCAAAGCTATCCATACTGTGAATAAGGCAGAAGGGAGGAAGCACCAAGAAGATAGAAAGGTTGTAATGCAGTGAGAACACATCATATTTATTTACACTTTCAAATACAGAAAGTATTTTAAAAAGCAATAATATAATTATAAAAACAATAAATATACTGGCAATGGTCATTTTTTTTCAGCAAGTTTGTATTTTTTAGTTAATGGTCACTTCGACTACGCCCTTCCCTGCGGGACGCTACGCGTAGCTTGCTACGGCTACGCTCAGGACAAGCTCAGTAGACTTCTTGCAAAAGTCCTTCTTTTTGCCCTTTTCTTTGCGCCTACTCTTCTCTAGGAGACGCTGCGCGAAGAAGATTGCTAAGAGCGATCGCACTTTTGCCTAAAACCAATCTAATCGCCAAAAAATATCTAAAATAATCGATATAGATATTTTTTTGCTTTGTATTTACCTGAAACTTAGATTAAGTATAAAGGTAATTCTCAGTAATTGTCGAGATGTTGTTTTCCAAAAAATGCAACCTTATAACGAAAAATCAGCCATTGTAATTTTGTTTTGTGGTTTTTCAAACTACATCCGAATCAGTAAACAAAAAATTTCACCTTCCTGCAAAACATTAACCCTTGTAGTTATGTTTTACTCTCTCTAAACTTGTCAACAAAGACTTAAGAATAAGTCACATACATTCCAAATAAAGAATCTAGTGACCCTAAGAAATATTGAACCAATATGATACCTAGATCCCTTGGTGGGAAAAAAATCGCCATTCTTCTAGAAAGTGAGTTCATTCCTGAAGAAATTGAAGCATATCAAAAACGCTTCTCAGAACTTCAAGCAACGGTACATCTGATGTCTAGGCTCTGGAATCAGCCGAGCGTTCGTTTTTTCAGTGATGAAGATACGGGCAATACACCTCGAACAATAGATGTAAACATTGATTTTCAAAACGTAGATGTTAACGACTATGCGGCGGTAATTATGACCGCTAATTATACTAGCGTCCGTCTACGTTATTTTGAGCCACCAACAGGTCAGCCAATCGGTGCTGAACAAGTTCGCACTTCACCGGCTGTACAATTTTATGCCAGCGCAATGGCAAATCCCAGGATTATTAAAGGCGCACTTTGTCACGGTCTTTGGATCATGACACCAATACCTGAATTACTCAAAGACCGAAAAGTTATCTGCCATGAGGTTGTCCTTGCAGATATCATCAATGCTGGTGCAATTTATACAACATCACCTTCAGGTGTTGTGGTAGATGGCGACCTTGTTACCGGTCGCTCGAAACACGAAGTTGAACCATTCATTGATGCGATTACTGAACAAATCCAGCAATTATCTATTGCTACTAATCGTTTCTCAAGCAGAAGGGCTACCACATCTGTTTCAAGACTGAAAGTTGCAAGCTAATTACAGCAGAATTCAGAATTCAGAATTCAGAATTCAGAATTCAGAATTCAGGAGTAAAACAGGCTTTATACGTGGGTAACAGACTTACCTTGTGTACCTCACCAACTTCAAATCTGCTGTATTTCAAAACAAATTCATGACGAGGAGACAATCTTGTGAAAAAAATTCTCATAATTTTATCGGAATATGGTTATTGGGGTGAGGAACTGGTAGGTCCCCTAGAAACTTTTGATGCTGCGGGTTATCAAGTTGATTTTGCAACTCCCACAGGAAAAAGACCAGTAGCGCTTCCTCCTAGTATGGACCCTACTTATATTGACCCACCTTTAGGTCGTCCAGTTGTCTCTCAAGAGATGGCGGAAAAAGTCAAGAATTTGGAAGATCCGAAAAATCCCCGACTGGACAACCCAATCATTCTCTCACAATGGTTGCCCGATCGCCCCTACTGGAGTGCAGAAAAATTCCTGCGGGAAATGGAAGCATATAACAATGCTGTAGACGAAATACAAAAGGATTTGGAACAATACGACGCTCTATTAATAGTCGGCGGTAGTGGGCCAATCGTTGATTTAGTCAATAACCATCGAGTTCATGACTTGATTCTCAGCTTTTACAAAAAAGACAAACCCATCGCCGCAGAATGCTACGGTGTAACTTGTCTAGCCTTTGCTCGTGACTTAGCAGACCGCAAGAGTATTATTCGCGGTAAGCACGTTACAGGTCATTGCAAGGAATATGATTACAAAGATGGCACAGGATTTATCGGCGCAGACATTAACATGGGGCCACCTCCTTATCCTTTAGAGTATATTCTCCATGATGCCACAGCCCCAGATGGAGCATATCACGGTAATTTTGGCAAAGAAATCTCTGTAATTGTCGATTATCCCTTTGTTACAGGTCGGTCTACCGCAGACTCTTATACAACCGGTCAAAAGTTAGTAGAAGTTCTCGATAAAGGACTGAGGCGGTACGGATGGTAAGCTTGACCAAAAAGAGCAGCGAAAAGCCTTTAATGGCTAACAGAAATGGTCGCTTTGCAATCATTGAACAACTTCTGGCAGATGGTATAAACTATATGTTTGGCAACCCTGGCACTGTTGAGCAGGGGTTTCTAGATGCGTTAAAAGACTATTATCCAGAATTTGAATATATCTTTGCATTGCAAGAAACAATCGCAGTCGGTATGGGCGATGGCTATGCCCGCGCCACCAAAAAGCCGACTATTGTGCAACTCCATAGCGGAGTCGGTTTAGGAAATGGCATCGGGATGATTTATCAGGCGATGCGCGGTCATGCACCATTAGTTGTATTAGCTGGTGAAGCTGGTATCTGCTACGATGCGATGGATGCTCAAATGGCAGCAGATTTGGTCAGTATGGCGAAACCTGTAACAAAATGGTCAACTAGAGTCGTTGATCCTGCTTCTTTGTTACGTGTGCTACGCCGAGCGATTAAAATAGCTGCTACGCCGCCGATGGGACCAGTGTTCGTCTCCCTACCGATGGATATCCTGGATGCTGTGAATTATGAAGAAGTTGTGCCGACTTCTTTTCCAGGGACACGGGTTGCTCCTGAACCCGACCAACTGGCGACAGCAGCAAGTTTATTGGCTGCTGCCAAACATCCCCTGATTATTATGGGCGATGGTGTAGCTTTTTCCGATGCTCAGGCGGAATTGACAAATGTTGCCGAACTCATCGGCGCGCAAGTTTGGGGCGCAGACTCATCGGAAGCGAATATGAGCGCCACACATCCTCTGTTTGGAGGGTTGTTGGGTCACATGTTCGGCGATGATAGCCGTCGGGTGACATCACAAGCAGACGTAATATTGATTACTGGAACCTACGTTTTTCCAGAGGTATTCCCGGCGCTGTCTGGAGTTTTTGCTCCTTCAGCGAAAATCATTCACATTGACTTGAATACCTACGAAATAGCGAAGAATTTTCCGGTGGATCTGGGACTGCTTGGCGATCCCAAAACTAGTTTGAGTAAATTAAGTACTGTTCTTGAGTCAACTTTGACACCTGAACAGAAAAAAGAAGCTTTTGCTAGAGCTAGTCAGATAGCCGAGAATAAGAAGCGGGAATCTGCGGCTCGATTGGAAGCTGACAAGGCGGTTCGAGATGCAGTACCTCTGCACATGACTCGTTTTGCTGAAGAATTAGCTGCCCAGTTGCCAGCAGATGCGATTATTTTCGATGAAGCCATTACCAATTCTCCCGAACTTTGTCGATATATACCACCGACAAAACTAGGAAACTATTACCAAACACGAGGCGGTTCGCTGGGTGTTGGGATTCCGGGAGCGATCGGCATTAAGCTGGCTAATCCAGATAAAACTGTGGTTGGGTTCACGGGTGACGGCGGGAGTATGTATACCATCCAAGCCCTTTGGACTGCTGCCCACCACAATATAGATGCTAAATTTGTCATCTGTAATAATCGCAGCTATCAAATTCTCAAGCTCAACATTCTCCACTATTGGGGCGAGCAGCAAATACCAGAACACGATTACCCGTCTTCTTTTAACCTCTGCGATCCTAATATCGATTTTGCTGAATTAGCAAGGTCTTTAGGGGTTCAGGCTGTTCGGGTAGAGAACCCAGATCAAATTGCTCCAGCTATCCAAAAAGCATTGGATCACAATGGACCATTTTTGATTGAGTTGGTACTGACAAACGAAATTGTCGGTACAAAGATTGGCGTTAAGTGTGGCCAATAGTAGACCATTTTACTGAATTAAAAGGAAGAAAAACAATGACAGTAGCTAAAACAGCACCTTTAACACAATCAGAAATCAAGCAACTAGCAACTGACTGGTATTTGAAGCTAGATGTTCACGCTCCCCTTGAGGATTATACTTCTTTCCTGGCTGAAGAAGGTCTAGAAATGCGCTTTCCTGAAGCTACAGTTTATGGTTTTGATGGATTTAAAGGTTGGTATGAGCGGGTTATCGGGATTTTCTTTGATGAAGTTCATACTTTAAAGCAAGTCACCGTTACTCCTTCTGGAGACGAGGCGAGTGTTCAAGTCATCGTTAAGTGGGAAGCTAGCGTGTGGAATCCACCAGCAGCCAAAAGTCAACGGATTGTTTTAGATGCTTATCAAACTTGGATTATTAAGCGATCGCTTAATACTGGTAAGCCAGTAATTGCAACTTATATTGTCGATTCACTTAGCTACTATGAAGGGTCTGCTCAACTTTAATATTGCAGACATCGGCGAAAAAATCAAGTTTTGGGGCGCACATCACAACTTAATGGCGCTCCATACTTATAATTCCCTCACAATTACAGGAGATATGAAAATGGCGGTTTCAACAATTTCACCCGGACGGCAATTTTTTGACAAGCATCTTGAGACTATTTCTGCTGGAAAAATCGATGAAATGGTAGATAGGGATTATGCAGAAGATGCTGTATTAATTACCTTTTTTAATGGGTTTAAAAGTACACCTGCACCGATTACAATTAATGGTCGGGAAAACATTAAGGCGTTTTTTCACGACTATCTAAAAACAATTGAATTTATTGATATAAAATCTCTGGATTTTACTGAAGCAGAAAATGCTATCTTTTTCCAAGCAAAGTTTAACTGTAAGCTTGGTTCTGTATCAGTTGGAGATGCTTGGACTATCCGTAATGGACAAATTGCTTATCATTTTGGTTTTTGGGTTTAATTTTTTTAAACGCAAAGTGGCGCTAAGGTAATGCAGAGGTACGCGGAGTTTAATTAAGGTATTTCTGTGTTTAGTTTCGATTTCGTTTTGGTCTGAGTACACTACAATAGAGGGTTAGTATGAGTACACCAATTGAACAATTGATTGTATCTCCCATCAGTAAGCTTTATAAGGAACATATTGGTTTTATTAAGGCGAAGAATGTTGATGGTTTACTTAGTCAATATGCTGATGATGCTTTGTTGATTAGTACTTTAACTGAAGACCGTCAGCCGCTTTATGTGCAGGGTCGTCAAGCATTAAAAGAGTTTTTTGAAGGTCGGATTTTCGGTTTGGAAGATTTTGAAATTAGGCTCAATCAATGGGCGGAAACTGAAAATACCCTGATGATGGTGGAGGAGCTCAAAACTACAAGTAAGACTGGTGAAGTCGGTACTGTGGAGTTCTACGATAACTGGTTTTTACAAGATGGTAAAATCGCCATTCACTTTGCTGGTGTAATTCAATATCCAGATAAAACTTATGTAAATGCCGGAACGATTAAAGGCGAAGTACCTGCATCTCCATTGGGCAATTTTTATCACGAGCATATCGGCTTTATTAAAGCGAAGAATGTTGATGGTTTGCTCAACCAATATACTGATGATGTTCTGCTGATTAGTACTTTAACTGAAAACCGTAAACCGCTTTATGTGCGTGGTCGTCAAGCGCTGAAACAGTTCTTTGAAAGTCGCATCTTCAGTTTAGAAGATTTTGAGGTGAAGCTTGACCAGTGGGCTGAAACTGAGAATACGCTCATGATAGTGGAAAGCCTGAAAACCAGAAGCGTCAATGGCGATGTTGGTGAGGTGAGTTTCTATGATAACTGGGTGCTGCGCGATCGCAAAATTGCTGTTCACTTTGCTGGTGTAGTTCAGTATCCCGATGGTTCATACGCATAGTTCACTTTTTTCTGTTAGTAAGGAGTGAAGTAATGGCTTTACTAAAAGTTTCTCAAATGGCAATGAGTTGCAAAGATCCGATTGCAACTGAAAAGTTCTACACGAAGTATTTCGGTTTTAAACGAGCAAGGGTTGCACCAATTGGCAATAATGAGCAAATTGTCTTTCTGAAGTTAGGTGATATGTACCTAGAACTCTTCCAAGCCAAGGAAGAAACCCCTGTCCCCTCAGCTACTCAAGATGGACCAACCTATCCCGCTTGGCGTCATTTTGGTTTCCAAGTTGATGACGTTGATGCTAAATTAGCTGAAATCGGCAAGGATGCCAAAGTAACCCTTGGCCCACTCAACTTTGATAGCTTTATTCCAGGGTGGCGCACCGTTTGGGTATCCGATCCAGATGGGAATATCGTTGAAATTAGCCAAGGATACGTCGATCAAGATAATCCACCAGCATTACAGGCAAACTAAGGATAATTTCAACTTTAACTACATACAGCATTCCTCAGTTCAGAATCAAAATCCTTATCTACTAGTGGTCTATGCCATTAACTTTGATGTTCATTCATGTTTGTAGTAAGAACTTCAGTCCTTGATATTTTCAGCACTAAAGTGCTTACTACCAACCTCCCAAAACTTTTACAACAGACCACTAATCGTCTGTCCCATTAAACTAATCGTCTGTCCCATTAATATGATGGGTGAACTCATTCTTAATTTTTCTTCCTTCGCGCCCTTCGCGTCTTTGCGGTTCGTTTCTCAACCTCTCAAAATCAATGACATAGGCCACTAGCTAATTTTGTTCAAAACTTAAATGGAATTGCTGTATAAAGTTAATTGACGATCGCCAGCAAGAAACTCATGAATGCTATCACCAATTGGAAAACCCTGAACTGGACTGAATATGGCGCTGAGTTGGTGGGAACTGCTTTTAATCTCTTGGTTGGATTCAGTATCATCACCTTCAACTTTGGCAAAGGCTTGCCTATGGAGCATCTCATCCCAGCTGTCAGCCCTCGTTTATTAATTAATGGTCTGATCTTTGCTGGAAGTGGTGCATTATTTAGTCTTTCACCTTTGGGAAAACTAAGTGGTTCACACCTCAACCCATGTTTATCATTGGCCTTCTGGATGCAAGGCAAAATGCACAAACAGGACTTAATTGGCTATATCTTTGGTCAATTTCTCGGCGCAATTCTTGGGACATCTTTAGCATTAGCTTTGTGGCGAAATTACCTGATCAGCGTCAATTATTGTATCACTACACCTGCAATAGGTTATCCATTGTGGTATGTATTTCTGGCTGAAGTTTTCATGACGTTTCTGTTAGTGCTATCTATCTTTATCTTCTTGAGTCATCATCATTTATTGCGCTGGACACCTTTAATGGTATGGCTGCTGGTGGCAAGTATGGTGTGGTTGGGAGCGCCTATTTCTGGTACTAGTTTAAATACAGCACGCAGCATTGGCCCCGCTTTATTAGCATGGTCTTGGCAAAACCAATGGCTTTATTGTATTGCACCCCCATTAGGGGCATTAGTTGCTGTAAAAGTTTTTGACCTGATAACTATGGGTGAACGCGAAGTTTTGACAGGCAAACTTTTTCATGTTCCCAACTATCGTTGTATTTTTAAAAATGTTAAAGTACCACATCTGCCAAAACATGGGTAAATTTAACCTGAAAACAACAAAGTTGCTCCCAATATTGGACTAGCAAAAAATATGGCATCCCAATAAACTTCAATTAAGCAATTTTTTCCTTCTCTTTCTTTTCTCTGCGTCCTCTGCGCCTCTGCGGTTCGTAAAAATAAAGCTTTCCACTTTCGCAACAAATCAGCTAAAATAAAGCGATAGTGTAAAGCATTTAGCTTATTTTCATTCTCCGAACTTGTGAGCGGCAAAAGCTGCGCTAGACAGTTCTTTGAGAATTCTGACTCCTATTCTTTTAGTTGAGAATCATTTAGAAACCCTAGAAAACATCAAAATACTCTAGAAGGAGAAAGTTAATGAAGAAACTAGAAGGTAAGGTAGCTTTAGTAACAGGTAGTAGCAGTGGAATTGGTCAAGCTATTGCTATATATCTCGCTGAACAAGGTGCAGATGTAGTCATAGATTACCGTTCTCATCCCGAAGGCGCTCAAGAAACTCTCTCGAAAGTAGAAGCAGTTGGTAGCAAAGGTTTAACTGTTAAAGCTGATTTAAGTATAATTAGCGATATTCGTCAACTTATAGACCAAGGTATTCAACACTTTGGCAAGTTAGACATTCTGGTGAACAATGCCGGCATCGACGGTCGAAATGCTGACTTCTGGGACATCACCGAAGCCGACTATGATGCAGTAATCGATCTCAACCTCAAAGGGACATTTTTCGCCACTCAAGCGATCGTCCAGCACTTCATCGACACCAAGCGAAAAGGTAAAATCATCAATATTAGCTCCACCCATGAAGAAATAGCATTTCCCCACTTTACTGGCTACTGTGTCAGCAAGGGCGGGGTCAAAATGATGATGCGTAACTTAGCAGTTGAACTTGGTCCGTTGGGAATTACAATTAATAACGTGGCTCCTGGAGCAATTGAGACACCAATCAATACTAAGCTGTTAAACGATCCCGAAAAATTAACAGCCCTGTTGAAAAATATTCCTTTGGGTCGTTTAGGTAAGCCAGAGGATATCGCGCCTATAGTTGCGTTCTTAGCCTCTGCTGATGCTGACTATATTACAGGTGCAACCTTGTATGTAGATGGAGGATTGAGCCGGAACTATCACGAGCAATAGATAGTTTGTCTTGGCTCTACCGTTCGAGAATTTTTGCGATCAGGAGTGCAGAACCGTACTATCACGAATGGCACTAAGATAAGCTCAAAGTCTTGTGTTGCCTCTCCTTAACCTACTGGAGGCGGAGCCTCCCCGAATGGGTTCCCAGCCTGGAGGCTTGTTCCAGTCAGGTAAAGGGCTGTATCTTTTCTTAGTGCCATTCGATGCTATTGAGTATGGTGTCCGTGTTACTGCTTTTAGAGAAGTTGCACCACTATATCTAGTGCTAAAGATTTTTAATCCAAAATCCAAAATCGCTATGACCCAAGAAGAAGTAAGATTAGTAGCAGACCGCGATCGCACCGCTTATTGGAAACGATGGGGTTCCTATTTAAGTGAGCGCCAGTGGGGAACAGTCCGGGAAGACTATAGCCCTAATGGTACTGCCTGGGAATTCTTTCCTCACGATCACGCCCGCTCCCGCGCCTATCGCTGGGGAGAAGATGGGATTGGGGGAATTTCTGATAATCATCAGCGACTATGTTTTGCGATCGCTCTTTGGAATGGTGAAGATGCAATTCTCAAAGAAAGGCTTTTCGGTCTGACAGGGAATGAGGGGAATCACGGAGAAGATGTTAAAGAATACTACTTCTACTTGGATAACACCCCGACTCACTCCTATATGAAATATCTTTATAAATATCCCCAAGCAGCTTTTCCATACAGTCAACTGGTTGAAGAAAATCGGCGCAGAGGTCGCCAGAGATCGGAGTTTGAATTAATTGACACAGGTATATTTGACCAAGACCGCTATTTTGATGTATTCGTTGAGTATGCCAAGGCTTCACCCGACGATATTTTAATTGAAATCACTGTGATTAACCGAGGGACAGAAGCAAAAACACTGCATTTGTTACCAACGCTTTGGTTTCGCAACACCTGGTCTTGGACTGATCATCAAGAAGAAAAGCCGTGGTTAAAAATTAGCCAATCTAACTCTGATCTGGGCACCATCGAAGCTTATCACCCTTCTTTAAAAACTCGATGGCTCTATTGTAATGGAACTCCAGAACTACTATTTACAGAAAATGAGACTAATAATCAAAGATTATTTGGGGTTAACAATGCTTCGCCATACGTTAAAGATGGCATAAATAATTATCTAGTGAATGGGGAAAAAACGGCTGTTAATCCCAATCGAATTGGTACTAAGTTCGCCGCTCGTTACCAATTAGAAATCGGTGCAGGTGAAACTAAGACAGTACGATTGCGATTAAGTGACGCGCAAAATTTAATTGCACCATTCGGGACTGAATTTGATACAGTTTGGCAAGAGCGCCAACGCGAAGCAGATGAATTTTATCAGCGAATTTGTCCGTCGCCAATGTTAGCAGACAGCCGCAATGTGCAGCGACAGGCATTTGCTGGGATGTTATGGAGCAAACAATTTTACTATTATGTAGCCGACCAATGGCTAAAAGGCGATCCGGCTGGCCCGACACCGCCAGCATCCCGGCTCAATGGCAGAAACCATGAATGGTTTCATTTATTTAACGACGATGTACTTTCCATGCCCGATAAATGGGAATATCCTTGGTTTGCGGCTTGGGATTTAGCTTTTCATGTAATTCCCCTCTCCATGATTGACCCAGATTTTGCCAAGCTGCAACTGAGCCGTTTGACACGAGAATGGTATATGCATCCAAACGGCCAACTACCGGCTTATGAATGGGCTTTTGGTGATGTTAATCCACCCGTTCATGCTTGGGCAGCATGGCAAGTTTATCAGATTGAGCAGAAAATCTATGGTCGTGCTGATAAAAAATTTCTCGAAAGTGTTTTTCAAAAATTACTCCTAAACTTTACTTGGTGGGTTAACCGGAAAGATTTTGAGGGCAAAAATATCTTTCAGGGTGGCTTTTTAGGTATGGATAACATTGGCGTTTTCGATCGCAGTGTTCAACTACCAACTGGTGGATATTTGCAACAAGCAGATGGTACAAGTTGGATGGCGATGTATTCTCTGAATATGCTGACGATCGCTCTAGAGTTAGCAAAGGAAAATTCTGTCTACGAAGACATCGCCAGCAAGTTTTTCGAGCATTTCTTGTACATTGCTGATGCCATGAATGGCGTTGGTGCAGCCGAAATAGCGCTATGGGATGAAACTGATGGTTTTTACTACGATGCCCTCCATTTACCGAATAATCATCAATTCCCGATGAAAGTGCGATCGCTCGTGGGGTTAATTCCATTATGTGCGGTGGGCATTTTAGAACCAGAAACCTTAGAGCAACTTCCAGGCTTTAGAGAACGGACGCAATGGTTTCTGAAAAATCGCCCCGATCTGACCCGAAATATTGCTTGTATGCAGAAAGAAGGGATTGGTGAACGCCGACTGCTAGCGATCGCTTATCCAGATAAACTCCGTTGCATTCTAGAAAAAATGTTGGATGCAACAGAATTTTTCAGCCCTTATGGTATTCGCTCTGTTTCTAAAGTTCATGAGTCCCATCCTTACGCTTTGACCGTAGATGGTCGGGAATATCGAGTAGATTATGAACCATCTGAATCTAGCACAGGAATGTTTGGCGGTAATTCCAACTGGCGCGGGCCAATTTGGTTTCCGATTAATTATCTACTGCTAGAGTCCCTACAAAAATTCTATCGCTACTTCGGCGACGATTTTAAAGTTGAGTGTCCCACCGGTTCAGGCCAAATGATGACGCTTAAGGAAGTATCAATTGAATTAGCTCAAAGGCTGATCGAAATTTTTCTGGCGGATGATTCTGGTAGACGACCTTTTTATGGTGGAACAGAAAAATTCCAAACTGACCCAAATTGGCGCGACCTGATTCTATTCAATGAATACTTTCATGGAGATAATGGCGCTGGTATTGGTGCTAGCCATCAAACTGGTTGGACAGGTTTAATCGCCAAATTAATCCAGCAATGTGCAGAACAAGTGTTGTCAGATTAATTTCCTAATTTTGGGAAATAATTAAGGATGCGTTTGCTCAAGCTAACGCATCCTAAAATTTAAGTATCTTAGAGGAATGGCACTAAGAAAAGCCTAAAGGCTTGTGTAGCCTCGTTCCCAGCCTCCAGGCTGGGAACGGATTCTGAGAGGCTCTGCCTCTGGTCAAGAAAGCTACGGTGTATACACAAGTCGAATTACCCCCCTTAATCCCCCCTTGCAAAGGGGGGAAACCGGAAAATCTAGTTCCCTCCCCTTTGCAAGGGGAGGGTTAGGGTGGGGTAAAAAATATTTAATACCGACAAGAAGACTTTTAAAACATCCTCTTAAATAGTTAAAAATATTGTTATTTATTCATTATCAAAAAAATACAAACCTCACCCAAAAGTTAAACCCTTGTAACTATATTAAACACTTATTAAAATTAACTCATATAACCTACTTAACAGGCAATTAAATTACCAGAATGAGTAGATTTAACTTTTCAAACTATTTGCGAAACTTTGACCTAGTAATTCTCAAAATTACTGAATAGATATATTGTAGTCAAAGAATAATAGGTAACTTAGCGATTAAGTAATCGCTAAAAAATCATTCTGAAATACCACCAATAAATTCCATAAGGACAAAGAGAAAGAATGACTTTAACTACAGATAGACATCAGGTTGAACTAGCAATACCTGATTATCAATTAGAATCAGGATGCTCACATCCTTTCGGTGCAATCCCAAACAAAGATGGAGTAAACTTTTCCATCTTTTCAGAACACGCTACTTCTGTCGAACTCTTATTGTTCGATCAAGATGATTCCCCCCTACCGACACATACTATTCAGTTAGACCCAAAAATTAATAAAACCTTCCACTTTTGGCATATTTATGTGAGAGGGTTAAAACCAGGCGCTCACTACGCTTATCGAGTTAATGGTAATTCTGATTTACACCAAGCAGGACACCGCTTTAATAAAAATAAAGTATTGCTTGACCCTTATGCTAGAGGAAACACTAACGCTCTTTGGCAGCGTAGCGATGCTTTAGGGTCAAAAGACAATGTAACTACTTCAATGCGTAGTGTAGTTATAGATATATCCGATTATGATTGGGAAGGCGATCGCCCGCTCAACCGATCGATGAGTGACACCATCATTTATGAGGTACACGTTGGCGGATTTACCAGATCGTCCTCTTCTGGCTGCAAATACCCCGGCACTTTTTCGGGAATTATCGAAAAAATTCCTTACTTGAAAGAGTTAGGAATCACAGCTATTGAACTACTACCAATATTTGACTTTGACGAAAAGAACCTTCTCCGAGAAGTCAACGGCAAACAACTAAAAGACTACTGGGGATACAACCCACACAGTTACTTTGCTCCAGAAGCTTCCTATTGTGCTTTTCCTGATGTTGGCAATCATATCAGAGAGTTTCGAGATTTGGTCAAGGCTTTACACAAAGAAGGGATTGAAGTAATTCTCGATGTAGTCTTTAACCACACCGATGAAGGCAACCATGAAGGCCCAACCATCAGCTTCAAAGGCCTTTTTAATGATATCTTTTATCACCTAGTACATTGGGATAAGCAGTACTACATGGACTACTCCGGGTGTGGCAATACCGTCAATTGCAACCATCCCATAGTAGAAAAGTTAATTGTAGATTGCCTGGAATTTTGGGTGAAAGAGATGCACGTCGATGGTTTCCGCTTTGATGAAGCCTCTATTTTATCTCGCAGCCAAGACGGAGTACCAATGATCCATCCGCCAGTGATTTGGCACATTGAAACATCCGAAACACTAGCTGACACCAAAATCATTGCCGAGGCTTGGGATGCTGGTGGACTTTATCAAATTGGTGACTTCCCTGGATATCGTTGGGCAGAATGGAACGGACGTTTTCGAGACGATATTCGGCGCTTTGTCAAAGGAGATGCCGGAATAGTTGGGGCAGTTGCTTGGCGCATTGGTGGAAGTTCCGATCTTTACCAATCAAGCAGACATTTACCGATTAACAGTATCAACTTCATTAGTTGTCATGATGGGTTTACCCTCAATGATTTAGTTTCCTACAACCACAAACACAATGAAGCCAATGGTGAAAACAATCGGGATGGCATCAATGACAATTTAAGTTGGAATTGTGGTGTTGAAGGAGAAACTGACAATCCACAAATTGATGGGTTACGTCGGCGACAGATTAAGAATTTTGCAGCCATTCTCATGCTTTCTCAAGGTGTACCAATGATTGTGGCTGGTGATGAAATCAGACGTACTCAAAAAGGTAACAACAACGCTTACTGCCAAGATAACGAAATTAGTTGGTTTGATTGGGATCTTGCTCAGAAGAATGCTGATATTTTCAGGTTCTTCAAACTGATAATTAATTTCCGTAAGTGTTACTGCCATTCTGCTTTACGCCGGAGTAATTTTTTCACCGGTGAAGTTAACGAGCGCGGTTTAGCAGATATTGCTTGGCATGGCTGCAAGTTGTTTAAACCAGGTTGGCACGACTTTCATGCCAGAGTCCTGGCATTTACTCTCGGCGGCTTTGAAGGAGAAGCAGATATTCACGTCATGCTCAATATGTACTGGGAGGATCTAGAGTTTGAAATTCCTTCTATTAAAAATAGAAAATGGTACAGAGTCGTAGATACTGCGCTTCCTTCTCCGATAGATATTGCAGAGCCAGGGGAAGAAACTGTAGTTTCAGATAATACCTATTCTGTTAAAGAGCGTAGCGTTGTTGTGCTGATTTCTAAATAGTTTCCAGTTAATAAGTTTCCAATTTGGAGTTAATTCAATGAGTAATTTAGGCTTCTCATTTTCGGATTTGATTGCTGGGTATGTTACCGCTTTTGATTCAAGTCAGGGAGAGCATGGTACTTTTAATCTCAAAACCTCAGATGGGAGAAAATTTGAAGTAGCATTGACCTCAATGACTTATGCTGAACTAGTACGCAATTTAGATGAGCCTTTCTTTGATTGCACTAGCCAAATAAGTTCAATGCTCATTCCTAATTGCTATCTTTTCGCCTATGGCATTTTTTATCCTGAAGCAGGTGAGCATAAATTTGAAGCTAAACACATAGTTTTTCTCGGTAGAACAGAAAACGAATATCTTTTTGAAAGACCAGATTGGTGGGTCAAGCAGATCCGAAGCCTTGGCGATTTTTACCTCAAAGCTCAGTTTGAAGATGGCGATATTGATTATCGGAAATATCGCACAGGTATCGGTTTAGTTGGTTCCAAAGAAGATAGCACTCGTCAGGAAACTGACACCATTTCTCGTCTAGTTTACGGTTTTGCCACAGCCTACATGATGACTGGAGACGATCGCTATCTTGAAGCTGCGGAAAAAGGCACTGAATACCTCCGCCAACACATGCGTTTTCTCGATGAAGGCGAAGGAATTTGCTATTGGTATCATGCTGTTGATGTCAAACCAGGTGGTAGCGAACAGAAAATATTCTCCTCAGAATTTGGGGATGATTATGACGCTATTCCAGCTTACGAACAAATTTATGCCCTGGCTGGCCCCACTCAAACCTATCGGATCACGGGCGATCCACGGATCATCAAAGATATCGACTTGACGATTAATCTGTTTAACAAGTATTTCTTGGACAAGACAGAGAAAGGCGGATTTTTCTCCCACATCGATCCGATTACTCTCAGCCCCCATTCTCACACTCTAGGTCACAATCGCGCCAAGAAAAATTGGAACTCCGTAGGCGATCATGCCCCAGCTTATTTGATCAATCTTTGGCTAGCGACTGGCAAAGAAGAATACGCAAATTTCCTTGAGTACACCTTCGACACCATTGAAAAGCGGTTCCCAGATTACGACCATAGCCCATTTGTTCAAGAGCGTTTTTATGAAGACTGGACTCATGATACAACTTGGGGATGGCAGCAGAATCGAGCAGTTGTCGGTCATAACCTGAAAATTGCTTGGAACTTAATGCGAATGAACCACTTAAAGCCAAAAGAAAACTATGTGGCTTTGGCAGAAAAGATTGCCGAAATCATGCCAGCAGTCGGTAGCGACCAACAGCGTGGGGGGTGGTACGATGTGGTGGAACGCACCTTAAAACCAGGGCAAGAGGTACACCGCTTTGTCTGGCATAACCGGAAAGCTTGGTGGCAGCAAGAACAAGCCATCTTAGCTTACTTGATCTTGAATGGCTCACTTGATAAACCTGAGTATCAACGCCAAGCCCGTGAAGCGGCAGCTTTTTATAATGCTTGGTTCCTCGATTACGTGGCTGGCGGTATCTACTTCAATGTTCTCTCAAATGGGATTCCCTACTTGTTAGGAACAGAACGAGGCAAGGGAAGCCACTCAATGAGCGGTTATCACTCCTTTGAATTAGCTTACTTAGCTTGCGTTTATACGAATCTGTTGATTACCAAACAGCCAATGGATTTGTACTTTAAACCAAAGCCAGGTGGCTTTAAGGACAACATTCTGCGAGTCGCACCAGATATCTTACCACCCGGTAGTGTGCGGATTGGCGATGTATGGATCAATGGGCAAAGGTATGCCGATTTTGATGCTGCAAACTTGACAGTCAAACTGCCTGTTACTCAAGATGATGTGAAAGTTAGAGTCAGACTTCTGCCGACTCAAATATCTTTCGATGCAACTTTGTTAGAAGTCAGTAATGGTACTGCCAAAATCTCCTTAACTGGTTTATTGGATGCTAATGGTGTGGTACATTTTCAGGAAGCGATCGCTAAAGCTACAGCACAGCCAATCAATCGTCTAGTCTTACTACTACAAGACCTGGAATGTATTACTACTGCTGGTCTACGGTCTTTGATTTTCGCTAAACAAAAACTGGGTTCTGATGTTGAACTCTACATGGTTGGCGCACCGGAGAACGTGAAACAATTCCTGATGATGAGTGCATTTTGTGACAGTGTAACTGTGTTAGATAAGTATGAAACTACTGAAATGGCTACTGTGTAGATTGGGTTAGTTTTGAGAGGTTTGTAGTAAGCACTTTAGTGCTGAAAAAATCAAGAACTCTTACTACAAACTTATTTGGTGGTCAGATCCCCGACTTCTTGAAGAAGTCGGGGATCTCGCAACCTTATTAATGGGACAGATTACTAGTAGTCTGTCAAGCGAAGTTTGAAGGGTAAAGGAACGAACCGCATTCGCGTTAGCGTCTCCCCTTCTCCCAAAGGGAGAGGCTAACGCCAAGGGAGAAGGACGCAAAGAGCGCAAAGGAAGAAGGAAAAGAGAGAAGTAAAAATTTCATTTACCAAGCATTGTTTGCTTGACGGACTACTAGTTAAACAATTACAAGTATTATTCCCAGAAAGGAGCTATCTTGGTTAATCCTGTACTACTTACTGTTGACGATGACCCCGGAGTTTTACGAGTCATAGAGCGAGATCTCCGACATGAATATGGCGATCGCTTTCGAGTACTAAGAGCCGACTCAGGTGCAAATGCTTTGAGAGTATTGCAACAGGTAAAATTACGTAACGAGACAGTTGCGCTCTGTGTGGTAGACCAGCGAATGCCACAAATGTCGGGTGTGCAGTTCCTTGAACAGGCTATGGAAATTTTCCCGGCTGCAAAACGAGTTTTACTAACAGCTTATGCAGACACCGATGCTGCGATCTCTGCGATCAATACAGCCAAAATTGATTACTATCTTCTCAAACCCTGGGAGCCGCCACAAGACCTTTTATACCCAGTTCTGAGCGATTTATTAGACGATTGGGTTTCGTCATACCGCCCACCTTTTGAAGGTATCCGCGTTATTGGCTCTCGTTGGTCGCCCAAGAGTCATCACATTAAGGACTTTTTGGCCCGCAACTATATGCCTTATCAGTGGTTAGACATTGAGGTAGAGGAAGAAGCGCGCCAGTGGGTTAGTTATGCTCAATGTAATACCGCACATTTGCCACTAGTAGTTTGCCCTGATGGTTCGTATCTTACACAACCAACCCACGCCGAAATTGCTGAAAAAATCGGGTTGAAGATGCAAGCCCAAATGCCCTTTTATGACTTGGTGATCGTTGGGGCTGGGCCAGCTGGTTTGGCAGCAGCAGTCTACGGAGCTTCTGAAGGTCTACGCACAGTATTAATTGAAAAAGAGGCTCCAGGGGGTCAAGCCGGAACGAGTTCGCGTATCGAGAACTATTTAGGCTTTCCCCAAGGAATTGCCGGATCGGAATTAGCTCGCCGCGCCGTTACTCAAGCGAAACGATTCGGGGTAGAGATTCTCTCACCTCAAGAGGTAATTAACATTCGTTTGCAAGATTCTTATCGCATCATCAAACTGAAAGATGGGACAGAATTAAGCTGTTACGCATTACTGATTGCCACAGGTGTGTCATATCGCAAGCTTGATGTACCGGGCATTGAGAATCTGACTGGGGCGGGTGTGTACTATGGGGCGGCAATGACCGAAGCCCTTTCCTGCCAAAATGAAGATGTTTATGTAGTTGGTGGAGCGAACTCAGCTGGACAGGCTGCGGTTTACATTTCTAAGTACGCTCGTCATGTGACTATATTGGTACGTGGCAATTCCCTGGCTACAAGTATGTCAAAGTACTTAATAGACCGAATTTTAGCAACAGACAATATCACAGTACGTTTTCACTCCCACATCGTCGAGGTTCATGGCCAGACTAGCTTAGAGGCAATTACACTCGCTAACACTAAAACCCATGAAAAGGAAACTATTCCGACAAAGTTGCTGTTTATCTTAATCGGTGCAAAACCACACACTGATTGGCTGGCGGGAATTGTGGAGAGAGACGAACAAGGCTTTATCTTAACCGGGCCGAGCCTAACACTAAATAAACGCTGTTCAAAGCAATGGCAACTCGATCGCGAACCCTTCCTGCTTGAATCCAGTATACCAGGCATTTTTGTGGCTGGAGATGTGCGTAACGGCTCTGTGAAGCGAGTTGCTTCTGGGGTTGGAGAGGGTGCGATCGCTATTCAGTTTATCCATCAATATCTAAGTAAGGTGTAATTATGTTAGATGCTTTGCGTCAGGTGTCACTTTTTGCACAATTGACAGATGAGCAATTGCAATGGTTATCTGAACATAGCTGTGAACTATGTCTGATTTCGGGAGAATACATAGCCATTGAAGGAGAACCACTAGACTATTTCTACGTGCTGATAGAAGGCGAAATTGAGTTTACCAAAAAGGTCGGCAATGCAGAAAAACACGTCATGAGTTTTGGTGCTGGAACATACACAGGTCATGAGTTGATTCTCTTAGATGCTCCTCACCATCTCGTTAACGTGCGTGCCGTCAAACCGAGCTATATGTTGAAATGGAAGACAGATACTTTCTGGGAAATGCTGACAACCTGTCCGTCGATTACACGCGACCTTTTAATCATGACGGCGCAACGGGTGCAAATGTTGGAATCTATGTCACAACACCACCAAAAGCTAATTGCACTCGGCACTTTAGCAGCTGGACTGGCCCACGAGTTAAATAACCCAGCAACAGCTGTTGTCCGAGGTGGGAAGCACTTGCACAAAATCTTTCAACAATTGCCATCTCTGGGACTCAAACTCAATCACAGGCAGATGACAAAAAAACAACTGCTGTTTCTTGACAATTTGCTGCACACAGTAATTGTACGTGCTGAAACACCCTGCGACTTAGAAGATTTACTCGCGCAGAGCGATCGCGAGCAAGAAGTGACAGTCTGGCTGGATTTACACAATGTACCTGATGGCTGGAAAATTGTTTCTTCCTTAGTCCGGGGAGGATTGGATACTCAATACCTGGATACCATTGTGGAGTATTTACCCCCAGAATCCCTCGCTGAAGTTCTAGCTTGGCTCGATGCCACACTCACAGGAATTGAACTGTTGGATGAAATTGACCAAAGTTCGGGGCGCATTTCCGAACTGGTCAAAGCTATTAAAGAGTACTCCTATATGGATCAAGCTCCTATGCAGGAGGTAGATATACATCAGGGAGTTGAAAGTACGCTAACTATTCTCGGTCATAAGCTCAAGGGCGGCATTAGTTTAACGCGCGATTATGACAAAAGCCTACCGCTAATCTCAGTGTATGGTAGCGAACTCAATCAGGTATGGACGAATCTGATTGACAATGCGATCGATGCAATGAATGGACAAGGACAAATCAGAATTCGCACAGCAAGAGAAAATAACTGTGTGCTAGTAGAAGTTGCTAATAACGGCCCAGTAATTCCGCCAGAAATCCAAGAGCGCATATTCGAGCCGTTCTTCACCACTAAGGGGGTAGGCCAAGGAACAGGCTTAGGTCTAGTGATTAGTTACCGAATTGTTGAAAAGCATAAAGGCGAGATCCGCTTGTTCTCCGAACCAGGAAGCACACGTTTTCAGGTTATTTTGCCCATATCTTTGGCTGAAACAACATCTGAATGCCATCAATGCAAATTTATACCATCCGATAATACTATGCAATTTATACACAGTTGATTAAGGAGTGTATGGCATGAATAAATGGTTGAAATCTCCTGAGTTACGTATTAGTGAAGATCGGGAAGAAGAACGACACGCAACGTGGTTAGAACTTTTTTTTGATCTATTTTTCGTGGTTGCGATTTCGGAGCTTGCTCACAATCTCAATCGGGATGTCTCACTATCGGGCTTCCTTGGCTTTCTGCTGCTCTTTGTACCAATTTGGTGGTCTTGGATTGGTGCTACTTTCTACGCCAATCTTTTTGATACTGATGATTTGGGACACCGGCTCCTGACCGCTTTACAAATGCTTGCAGTGGCAGCACTAGCAGTTAACGTACACGATGGGTTGGGTAAAGGTTCAGTTGGTTTTGCTCTTGCTTACGCTATTGTTCGAGTGTTGCTTGTTGTCGAGTTCTTACGTGCTGGAAGGCATATAGTTACAGCACGACCACTAACAACCCGAATCGCCAGCAGTTCTGGACTAGGGGCTTTACTTTGGTTGGCATCGGTATTTGTACCAATACCACTACGATTTGGGTTTTGGATTTTAGCGCTGACAGTAGAATTTGGAATAGTATTGACAGCCGGAAAGTCTGTCCATGTGGAACTGGCTCCCCACGCTTCACACTTGCCTGAACGTTTTGGCTTATTTACCTTAATTGTGCTAGGCGAGACGGTATTAGCGGTAGTGAATGGAGTCGCACAGCAGGAGTGGAATTTCTCATCTGCATATACTGCCGTATTTGGCTTGAGTATTGCTTTTAGTTTGTGGTGGCTGTATTTTGACAACCTTGGTGGTTCAGCAATCCAGGCTGCTCGTGCTTGCCGCCACATCAGAGCTTATCAGACTTGGGTCTATATGCATTTACCTTTGGTAATTGGTATTGCCGCTACCGGAGTTGGGGTGGAACACGCCCTAGCAAGTGATACAGGTGTAGTACTGGCATCTGCTGAACGCTGGCTGATTTGCGCTAGCTTGGTGCTGTGCTTCTTTACCCTTGGAATCATCTATCTGACTGGTGTAAGTACTGACACTAGACTACGCTGCAAAGTCCGGGCGGGGTATCGCTTTCTGGCAGCAGCTGTTATTTTGATTATTGCTGTAACTGGCGCGGGTTTGTCAGCTATGGAGTTGATTGGGCTGATAGCTGTGGTTGGTATTGTTCAAGTTATTCTCGATCTGCGTCAGGTTACTAGTTTTTTATAAATCTAGACTTTAGACTGAAATAGAGCGATCGCTCAGTTAGTAGCTGTACAAAAAAAGAAAGGGATGCCAGTAAAAGAAGCATCCCAGTAAGGGAAAATGAAAAAAGCACAACCAATTTTCATCTATATGGATGTGATGGAATGGCACGCTTGTAAAGCCCAAAGACTTATCTAGCCTCGTTCCCAGCCTACAGGCTGGAAGTTCGGGCAAGGATTGTATCTTAACTTAGTGCCATTCGGATGTGATGTTTTTGCACGGTTAAGAGAATTTCATCAAGCAGCATACCGCTAATTATTGCTGCATCGAAGCTGTAGGAAAAATTCTGCTGGATATAGGAACCCGTGGCTGAGGCTTATTTGTTGTTATCTTGGCATTAGCAGTAGAAGAGTTATTAATTACCTCAGAGAGGAGAGGTAGTTTGCTATTAGCAGGATTGGTAAAATCCCTCAATTGAATAGCTGAGGGTGAATTTGAAGATATGGAACTAACATTCTCAGGATTTTGACTGTTGGTTTTTTCTGGAGTTTGAGCTTGACATGGAGTAACAAGGAAAGTTGAACTTGTGCCTAATACCAGTAGGAGCAAATGAGAAATATATTGTTGCATGAGGATTGGTAAAATGGGTTGATAAATATTCAAAGCTTACAGAAGTTGTGTTTGTTCTCAGTTAGAAATAAAACTGCAATTTCCCAATAGAAATCATGACACTGTTGTTCAATCAGACTTGAACACAGCGATTTACAAATGAATAGACTACTAATGCTTAGTACATTAATTCGCTAACAAAAATTCAACCTTACTCAACCAAGAAGAAGGTAAATTTCTATTTCGTGAAAAGAGAGCGGTTATTTTAAGACTACTGAATCTGCTTGAAAGAGAGTTAGCAAATAGATACACCTGGAATAATTGACATTTTTTTATCAACTAAGCCAGCACAACCATTAATAGTTTAGTTATATTTAACTTGTTAAGAAAAGAGGAATTTTACTGAAATTTTTGAAAAGGCTGATTTATATAGATAAGCTCTAATTCGCATATTTAACTAACTAATACCAATTCTTGATGAAGACGCATGGAAAGAAACCCGCCACCTGCGACACCTCGTCTTGATAAGGGGAGATTAGGAGGCGTTAAAATAATGTCTAACTTCACAGAGAATTGGTATACAGCAGATTGCAAGTTAATGAAATACAAAAATACCCCACCCTAACCCGCCACTTGGAAACTACTCCACCATAATTGTCAAATATGTAGTTAACGATCGCCTCTCAAATCTCTCACATTACACATTTATCTATTTTTGTCAATTACTCACAGATTACCTCTTTCTACAATCCTTTCCCTGACTCCTTTACAGAAACATTAAGAAAGATGTGACTAATGGATAGCTTTACAAGGGGGGATTAAGGGGGATAATAATTCGATTAAAATCACAACGTACCACTTTTCAAACATCCTCTAATCCCCAATCCCCAATCCCCAGTCCCTAGTCCCTAATCCCCATCTCTTCCAAAATGCAGGGATTAAAGAGCGCTTGTAGTCAGCTAAACTAAAGAAGAAATTGCTTAATAAGTTTTAATAATTCTGTTATGAGTACTGATTCACCTGTTAATTCTCCCGAAAAACCTGAATCCACATTTGGGAAGCGTCTGAGAAACTTCTTAATTGTAATAGTAGCGATCGCACTTAGCGTTTCCCTCGTCTTAGGATTGCGAACTGAAACAACTTCGGCAACTCTAGCCAAGTTAAGCGAAACTTCCACACCGTTAGAAGTAGCAATTAGCAACGGCAAACCATCTCTAGTAGAGTTTTATGCTGATTGGTGTACTGTCTGCCAAAAAATGGCACCAGATATTACTCAATTAGAAACAGAGTATGCTGAGAAGATGAATTTTGTCATGCTGAATGTAGATAATACCAAATGGCTGCCGGAGATGCTGAGATATCGGGTAGATGGGATTCCCCATTTTGTATTTTTGAGTCAGCAAGGCGAAACCATCGCTCAAGCGATTGGCGATCAACCCCGGACGATTATGGCTAGTAACTTGGAAGCTTTAGTTACTGGTTCGTCTCTCCCTTATGCTCAAGCTAGCGGGAAAGTTTCTAAATTTTCAGCCCCAGTAGCACCAACGGCGAATCAAGATGACCCCCGCAGTCATGGCAGTCAGGTGGTAAAGTAATTCGTAATGACGCTCGTTCGCTCTTAGTGTCTCCCCTTGGGAGATGACTCGCTACCGCTTCTCTACGAGATACTTCGTGAACGCTAACGTAATTCGTAATTCGAGACTGTTATGTAAGTTAAGAATATTCGTAGGTTGGGTTGAGGCAATGCGTTACCCAACAAACCCAAGAAAATGTTGGGTTTCGTTGCTCAACCCAACCAACAAATTTCTATTTTTTATGCAAAACCTACCCCTGCGGGGAAGCAAGCTACGCGCAGCGTCTGTCTGCGACACGCTGCGCGAACGTAGAGAGCGTCATTACGAATTACAAATTATGGGTACTCGTGAGAAACAAACGGGATTTCTACGATTTCACCCTCAGTTTGTCCCACTTTGACTTTTAAACCTACGCCACCAGCTTTGGTACGAATGTAACCTAGTCCAAAGTAACCATCAGCTGTTTGGGTGTAACTGGTAAGTTTGCCGACCTTTTCATCTCCAACTGCGATCGCACTTCCAACTTCGGCAGGGGCAGTTAGTCGTATTCCCAAAAGGTGTTGTTTTACACCTTTATATGTATTTAACCGAGCAATAGTTTCTTGCCCAATATAGCAACCTTTAGTAAAAGAAATTGTTTGCCACAAACCAACTTCCAGAGGATTATAATCATCTGTGAGTTCTGCATCTGGGGCGGGGCGACCCTGTAAGATTCGCAAAGCATCCCAGGCGCGATCGCTCATCTCTACCGCCCCAACTTCTAACAATTTGTTCCACACCGTTTCTTTGTCAGTATAGGGGAAAGTAAAGGTGTATCCGGGAGCCGCTAACCCACTCCCCACAGCAATCCGCACACCCTCAGCCGGAGGGATTGTATATACTTGGTGACTACCATAAGGTTGCCCAATGAGTTCGCCAATACCCAACTTTTCTAAAACAGCGTCGCTTCCTGGACCAATGAGGCTGAAGGTGTTGGTGTATTTTGTGATATCAGATAATTTCACCTTGTCGGCAGAGAAAATATATTTATCCAGCCATTCCATGAGATATTGGCGGCGGTTAGGTGAAACCAGCAGAATTACGGCATCTTCTCGAACATAGGCGGTTGCTAAATCAATTGTCCTGGCTGTGGAAGTGACAAAAACCGTATCACAACCTTGTCCAGGCTTGAGTATTTGGAAATTGTTAGTACTTTGGTTGTGTAAAAAATTGAGGCGATCGTCGCCAGCTACTTTGATACGTCCCCAGGCGGTGCGATCGCATATTGCAACCCCAACTCTGGCGGCTTCGATAGCTGCTGTGTCTTTATCGTCAAGTGTAGATGTTGGCATGGTGATGAGAAGTTGCCCTGTTTCAATGTTGTCGCACTGGAAATCTTAGCAAATAAGCGTTTGCGGCTTCAATAGCGTAGAGGTGAAAGGGGTGAGGCGATCGCTTAAATTACGGAAAGTACCTGTAAATATCTTTTCTGTGCAATACCCTCACAAAAATTACTACGCTCTCTGATACTGTAATTCCAACTCTGTAGTCTCCAATTCTGATGCGATAATAGTTGCCATCAGCTTGGAGTTTTTTAATATTACTTATATTTGCTAGATTTTCGGCATTTTCTACTTCTTCAATCACCGCCTTAATCTTTTTAAATAAGGCTTCACCCCGAATATTATTTAAATCTTTCTCAAAGTTTTTTCTGAACTCTATATTCATCCTTTAGTTTCCAAAATTTGGAAAATAGCTTCGCGGCTGACAGTTTCACTATTTTCACCTTCTTTAATAGCTCTTTCTAAAGCTATATCTTCCATAATTTCTGCGAATAAATCATAAAGTACTTCTTTTTGCTCTTGAAGTACCTCAACAATTGCTGTTTTCAACAGTTCTTTATTAGTCTTAGCTTTAACACGTTGTAAAGCATCTAAAAGACGTGCTGCATTCTCAGGTGATTGAAACAAGTATGCTGTCTCCATAATGCTATTAAGTTCCGCAGTAGGAATTACGGATACACTTTCTGCACCTTCACGATTAATAACTACAGATTCACGACTGTTAATTACCTCTTCGTAAATTTTGTCAAAATTATTGCAAGCTTCGTTGTAATTTTTTTGGTTAGACATTTTTATTCCTGAAATTATCTTTTACTCTTAGGACTTACGCACGAGTTACGGAATAACGAACCGCAGAGACGCAGAGGACACGGAGAAATCAGAGTTTGAGAGATATTTTGCGTAAGTCCTAACTCTTTGATAGCAGGTCACTAAAGAGTTGCTTCAGCTTGATTTTTTTGGAATGATCGTTAAATTTTCCTCTTTTGATTCGATGTGCCTTGCTAGAACTTGAGCGATTTATTCCAATACCTACTCAGATCATAACTTGGCTAAATCTTGCCGCAAACTCTGCCCAATGTAAAACTTGAGTAATGCTTCAAGTGTCATATCTCGATTAGCTGCAACTTTTTTGAGCGATTCTAATGCCTCTATTGGTATTTTTATTGATACTGTTTCTGTAGTACGGGGTTTTAAGCATAGTTCGAGTTCTTCATTATGCTTGTTCATATAACTTTCTTTCATTACGAGTCGCGGGACGAGCAGAAATAATGCGTGTTCGCCTACTGCGTTCTAGATAAACTACGAGCAATAAGCCAGTCAGAATTTACTAACTCAATAGACTACAGCCGTATGAGTGAAAATTTTGCTGCTTGAAGAAAAAGCGTAGGCGCAGCCCGCCGTAGGCATCGCTTTCCTCATTAACCCACGCAGGTGGGTTTCGTTTGTATAGCCCCAGAATTCTATTCTGAGGGTATTTTATTTGTTAACTCTCTGACAATTTAGCAAAAGCCTCCTCAACCAACTCCTTTGACTTAGCATCCAAACGCAGCCAATCCACTTCACCCAGTTCATCGATTAAACTAGTATCAATATCTGCAACTTCCTTCTGTGGTGTGTATTCAAAAAAACACACTTCATAACACAGTTCCCACAAATCGATACTCGCTTCTTGCTGTTGACGCTGCAAACGTAGATGATATCCTGGATGGGGCATCGGCAGACGAACCAGAGTCTCTCTGATTTCATCTGCTTCTTGGGGCGTTGCAGTTTCCATCGCTTGCAACAGTTCAGTCACCAATGCTTTGATTTCATCAGTGGTGCTAGGCGGCCAAATCAGGACATCGTGGTAAGTTCCCGTCCAGGAAGATTCATCAAGCTGCTTGCGGATATTATCGATAACGCGAATGAAAGCAGGTTGCATGAGGATTTCAGCCTGCTGCCATGCAACTGGATTTGTTATTTTCGGTGGCATTGGTAATAAACAGGGACACTAAAAGAAAAATAAACAGTCTGCATTTATTAAAAAGCTGCGTTTTTAATCTAAATCTTTTCTCAAGATAGCGGATTTCATTGAAGAAAATTTGGAGATATTTATTACCAGCTGGAAAATTAGGTAATAACTCTGGGGAGGGAATATGATCGGCAAGCTACTAGACCACCGTTACCAAGTAATTCGAGTCCTCGCAATGGGAGGATTTGGTCAAACATACATTGCCCAAGATACTAGGCGGCCAGGAAATCCCATTTGCGTTGTCAAGCACCTCAAGCCCGGAACTGACCCCAGAGTTTTTGATACTGCTAAACGCCTGTTCAACAGCGAAGCCGAAACCTTAGAAAAACTGGGCAACCATGACCAAATACCCAGGCTACTAGCGTACTTTGACGAAAACCAAGAATTTTATTTAGTACAAGAATATATTGAAGGGCATACCCTAGCTGAGGAACTTATACCTGGTAAGCGCTGGAGTGAAAGCCAAGTAGTTCAACTGTTGCAGGAAGTTCTAGAAATTCTCGAATTTGTCCATCGCCAAGGCGTGATTCACCGCGACATCAAACCGGATAATATCATCCGTCGCGCCTCAGATAATAAGTTAGTTTTAGTTGATTTTGGAGCAGTGAAACAACTGCGTACACAACTGGTAACAGTAGGCGGACAAGCCTCTCCCACAGTGGTTATCGGTACTCCTGGCTATATGCCCACAGAACAAGGGCAAGGTAAACCCCGTCCTAACAGTGATATCTATTCCCTTGGTATTATTGCCATTCAAGCACTAACAGGATTACAGCCAACAGAATTGCAAGAAGACCCAGCGACTGGCGAAATTATCTGGCGACATTCAGTAACCGTGAACCATCGATTGGCGGCAGTGTTATCTAAAATGGTGCGCTATCACTTCAAAGACCGCTATCAAAATGCTACGGAAGCACTGCAAGCGTGTCAAGATGCGATTAATCCAGTACCTGCACTTTCTACCTCTCAAGAAGCCGCCAAAAATTCCAGTTACCAAGCGGCCCAATCGCAGCCTCAAGTATCTCGGTTGCAAACTATTGCAGTTGCACCAGCAAATCCTGTCAAACCTGCGCGTAAAGACTCCAATAAATCCGACCCCTGGCCGATATTAATTGGCATATTATTGGCGGGTGGTGCGGCTGCCTTGGTAGCAAATGTATATCCAAATGTGAAAAACTTGGCTTTAAATTTTACAGGTAAGGATACCACCTTAGCAAATAAATGCTCGGCTGTTGTCGTCGGAAATTCTAATATCCGTTCTGAACCTAGTTCGATAAATTCTGATAATATTGTGCAAACTGTTGCTAATAATACCAATTTCGAGGTAACAGGCAAGCGGACAAAAGCAGGTTGGGTAGAAGTTAAACTTAAATCTGGTGGTTTGGCTTGGGCACACCCGGCTGTGATAGACAATAAAGATGAATGGGCCTCTTGCCTACGTGAAAAGGGCATTGCAACTAAAGTTGTAGATGATAGTAGCTTGATTGCGACTCGAACAATTCCCCAGCCAAAACCAAAATCTAGGGATGTAGTAACTTCATTACCAGAAAAGCCGAAGGAGTCAACTGTCGATGCTGGGAAATCAGAGCGATCGCAACCTAATGATAACAGTGCCAATATTATCGAACAAGCAAAAAAGAAGTATGACTCAGGCGATATAATTGGAGCGATCGCACTTTTAAGATCGGTTCCGGCAAATGCTGCTTCTGGTATCCAAGAGACGGGCAAAATGATTGCCCAGTGGCAGTCAGATTGGGCGAAGGCGGAGGCGTTATCTAATGAGATCAATAAAGCAATAGATGATGGTAAATGGGATAAAGTTTTAGATTATAGAAACCATCCAGAAAAGTTGCCTAATACTAAATACTGGCGAAACAAAATAGAACCATTATTTAAACAAGCAGCCGAAAATCTGGCAAAACAGGCACTAACTCAGCTAGAAAATCAAGGTAATCAGAAAAAGACCCCACAGAAACTTCCCGATAATAAGCAACCTGCAACCACAAGCAGTCCCAATACCACAGAAACTCCTAAAAGCAGTCTTTAACAGTTATCAGTAAACACAGTTTTCCTCGTTTCCAGCTTCTTCTGACTGGGAATGAATAAAGGAGGGCTGCACCGCCCGGATTCGCAGTATTGTCCCAATAAATCTCGTTCCCAAGTTATACCTGGAAACGAGATTTTAAATAGGTATTTATCTGTGGTTTTATTTTCCCTATCCGTGCATCTCGTCGTATTCTTGGGCTTCGACTCGTCTTGCTTCCATCCGCGAAGCAGGTAGAAACTCAGCACGGCGGACTGGAACCAAGGGCGGTGTATTTCCTTGGTAGGGGTGAATAACTTGTACAGTACGGGCTGGACGCTGCCGTGGTGAAAATAAAGCCAATACCCCAGCAACTACAACACCACCACCAATAGTGAGAGTTGCGCCTCCAACAGCCCAAAGCACGGGTGAAGACCACCAAGCATTTTGCGGCTGGAATGTTGTTGCTGCTGCTTTTTGTTGGTTATTCTGCTGGGCTAATTGCCACTGCTGCTGAGTATTGAAATTTTGAACTTGTCCCTGGAGTTGTTGATTTTGCAACTTCAGCTGTTCATTGTCGTTTTTTAAACGCTCCAACTGCATCTGCGTGTTCAGTTTCTCCATCTCTAGGCGCTGGTCAGCACTGGTAGCAGTCGGTGGCTGAACCTGGCCAGGATACACTGGTTGCGGCGCATAAGGATTGTAAGGAGAATACATTTGTGCCGGCATTCCCGGTGCTACAGCACCTGGGATTTGCGGAGCAACAGCGAAGTTAGATTGTAGAGGGGTATTAGTTCCTTTGAGCAATACGAGAGCCGCCAGCCCAGCTACGGCAACCCCGCCGATAAATGCCATACTCTCACTCATCGCCTTTGCTCCTCGATTGCGACGTAACTATAATCATTTTTGACTGACTCACTCTCACACTCATAAATTATGCCTACTTAATTTCACATAATACTCAAACTATAAGCGACTGTATCAGCTAGTTTTTTTACACGATCATATCTGATGTTAATATTCAAGACCATAATGGTCAAATTGTCTACCAAACAAGGATAGAAAAACTACACTGTTATACTTTTTTAATCTACTTTCTCCGTCTAATCAAGAGGAGTATTTGTGCTGGTGTTGGTGGTCTTGATGGCTGCCTTGAGACTTTGGCAAAATTGGGCGATCGCATTTAGCCCTTCCTCTGGTGTACCTTCTGCTAACCGTTTCACAAAACCACTACCCACGATCACTGCATCTGCACCCCATTCCCTTACCTGACGGGCTTGTGCGGCTTCGGAGATCCCAAAGCCCACTCCGATGGGTTTATCAGTAACACTACGAATTTGTTGGAGTAAATCGGACACGCGCATTTCTAGTTGCGATCGCATCCCTGTTACCCCAGTGACGCTGACTAAATAAATAAATCCAAGGGAAGAACGAGCGATCGCTTCGATCCGTTCAGCAGAACTTGTAGGAGCTACCAACAATATTACATCAATTTCCATCTCACTAGCTGATTGCAGCAAGCTGGCGGCTTCCTCTAAAGGTAAGTCAGGTACTACTAATCCCGCCACCCCAGCCGCCGCAATTTCTTGGAGAAATTTGTCAATTCCCCGATGTAAAATTGGGTTGTAATAGGTAAATAGAATAATTGGCGATCGCAATTTGGGAGTAATCCCTTGCAGCATTTCTAGCACCTGCTCTAACTTCGTACCCCTTTGCAAGGCGCGGGTAGCAGCAGCTTGAATTACCGGACCATCAGCCAGAGGATCGGAATAGGGTATACCCAGTTCTATAATGTCGGCTCCACTACGATCTAGAACCTGCAAGGCTTTTGCTGTTGTTTCTAAATCTGGATCGCCAGCAGTGATAAACGGAATCAGAGCGCACTCACGATTGTGTCCAAGGGTTTTAAAGCAATCAGAAATTGCAGTCATTTAGTCAAGTCTCAAAGGTCAGTGTTCATTGGTCAGTGGTCATTAGTCATTGGTCATTAACTTTAGGCAAGTTACAAAAGACAAACGACAGCTGACCAATGATCACTTTACACCTGAGATTGCTCTTCTTGTTCTATTTCGGTTTGAATTCGTGCTAGTTCTTCGGGAGTAAGCTCGTCTAGCCGCTTTTGCAGAAAGTCTTGCTCATACTGTTCCCTCTGTTGGTGGTAGGTCATTTTTTGTCCCACCGCACGGAAAAAATAGGTAGCCAGCCAGCCAACTAACCCACTGACTAGTAAGACTTGGCTCCATATACCAGCTTTCTGATTATCCAAACCGACTAGCTGCAATCCTAAGTATGCCAAGCCACCGGCAATAAAAACACCCAAGCCAATTCCAATCGCGTCAATCCGTCGCATGAGAGTTATGACCTACCAATCTCGTTAAACTTGAACTTGTCGCCGTTGGGGTCGAAAATTTACAAACGGCGATAGAACCAACAGACCCGGAAAGAAGAAAAACACTAAAAAGTACATCAGGACACGCTCGATTGAGCTAGCTACATACCAACGCTGCTTTAGGTACAGCAGGATAGCGATCGGGATTACCAGAAGGTAAGCTCCAGCCAAAATCAGATACAGTAGGGCGACAATCATACACTTTCAGTCTTAAGCATCTGTTTTCCATCATAGGCTGAAGAGACAGACTCAGAGAATTATAGTCATAATGCTTTCAACATAACTACGCCATAATTCCTCGAAAGCGCAGCTTTGACGGGCTGGAGTACTTTTACTGGGGGCGATTCAACGGATGTAATGACAAAAGCTAATATCATGCTATTATGTGAATCCACTAGCAAACAAATGCTCTAGTCAGACAAGATCGAAAACTCATCCAGATTATTACGAGAAAATAAAAAAACTTCCAAATTTAGGAAGCGATCGCACAATCAGGAAAAAATATTTTCAATCTAGTTGGACAAAAGACACAATTGATGGTGGAATAGATAAGGAGGTATTTGCTACCTCTAAAAAATAACTAGTTCACTAGTTGTTAAACACCTGCGGGGGTGTGGCGGAATGGTAGACGCTACGGACTTAAATAATTGAGCCTTGAAGGAGAAATCCCTCAAGTGGAAGCTCTCAAACTCAGGGAAACCTAAATCTGGTGACAGACATGGCAATCCTGAGCCAAGCCGAAAAAAGTCCTGAGTCATGAGTGTTGAGTGCTGAGTAAATTTAAAACTCTTAACTCCTAACTCCTAACTCATAACTGTTCGGAAGGTGCAGAGACCCGACGGGAGCTACCCTAACGTTAAGTCGAGGGTAAAGGGAGAGTCCGATTCTCAAAATCTGAGTTGGCTATTGTCATCAGGTAGCAGTGAAAATTGCAGGAGAATGAAAATCCGTTGACCGTAAAAGGTCGTGTGGGTTCAAGTCCCTCCACCCCCACTAAAAATTTAATATGTTCGCTTACATACCCAACCCTGTACAAGTTTGGGTATGTAAGCGAGTGGAAAACGATACATCTCTAGCGTGTGTTTCGGCGTAGCTGGAACAATCTTTAGAAAAGTTGAGTTTTTGACAGCATTTTATATTACGTGCAAGGTGACTCCTGGCTCTTAATATATTCTTTTACTATTTCCAATGGCGCACCACCACATAAAACAATGCAGTAAGCGTCAGTCCAGAAACTAGGATCTTTTTTTTCTAGTAAAACTGTTTTGGGTACTCTTGAAATTCCTTCCTGATGATACGACTTAATGCGGATTTGAGAGAACTAATTAGTTGTGAAAGCACCAGTTATGAGTTTGAACCTCACACGACTTGAAGTCGTGTGATTCCTGCTTCAACGATCTGTGCCTGAATTGCTCCAGGTCTTACAAGTTCTCCA
>NZ_JABXKI010000237.1 GCF_017115095.1 Nostoc sp. NMS4
TGTTGATACATTAATACGGTATTTTGTCAATATAATTTAGATGCGTTCCCCCTGGTTGTGCAAGATATGTATATAACCGCTTTTTGGCACTAAGACAAGAGTTATATACGACTGAGCAGAAAACCTTAAACTACAATGCTTGTAGTCAAAAGCTAACTATACTCAAGAAAGAAATTGAATGGTTGAAAGAAGTAGATAAGTTTGCCTTACAGAATTCACTCAAGAATTTAGAGACAGCATACAAAAACTTTTTTGCTGACTTCAAGAAGATGAAAGGGAAAAAGGGTGTAGGCTTTCCTAAGTTTAAAAAGAAGCATGGATGTAAACAGTCTTACAAAACTAACCTGACCAACGGTAATATTCAGGTAATAGATAATCGTTTAAAGCTTCCAAAGTGTGGATGGGTAAAGTTTCATAAGTCGCAAGACGTTACCGGAAAGCTTGTAAATGTTACGATAACTCGGACTTCTTCTGGTAAGTATATTGCTAGTATCTTGTGTGAAACTGAGATAGAAAAATACCCTGAAGTTGTTCAAAATATTGGTTTAGACTTAGGGGTTAAGTCTTATCTTGTTACTAGTGACGGTGAAGTTGTAGATAATCCTAAATATTACAGAACTCAAACTCGTAAGTTACGTAAAGCTCATAAAAAACTATCCCGTAGTGCAAAAGGTAGTAACAACCGAGTTAAAGCGAAAATCAAGCTGGCTCGTACTTATGAACGAATTACAAATTTGAGAGATGACTTTCTGCACAAGTTATCAACTCGTCTAATCAAGGAAAATAGCATTATCTGTGTTGTTCGCGGAGCGTGTCGTAGACAAGATTTGCGAGTTGCCAACATGGTGAAGAACCACAAATTAGCATTGAGTATTTCAGACGCTAGTTGGTCTAAGTTCATTACCATGCTCGAATATAAAGCTTTATGGCATGACAGACTTGTGCAGAAAATCGGCACGTTTTATCCCTCCTCCCAAACTTGTAACTGTTGTGGTTTTATTAATCCACTAGTCAAGGATTTAAACTTGCGTGAATGGTGTTGCCCTAGTTGCAATAGCTATAATTTGAGGGATAAAAACGCAGCACTGAATATATTAAGCGAAGGTTTGAGATTATTAACCGCCGTCGGTACGCCGGAGGTTATAAAAAACGCCTGTGGAGAACTCGTCAGTCCTGAAGTGATTCCGGCAGAGATCATTGAAGCAGGAATCACGCGACTTTCAGTCGTGTGAGGTTCAAGATTTGTTTTAGAGTTTAGGACTTATCCCGGTTTTCTGTTCCATTGATACTCACACCCCCATCTACTGGGGTTTCGTTTTTGTCCCCGGATGCGTGATTTAGCTTCTAAAAAGTTACACTTTTTTGATGGTGTTAATCAGAATTCCCCTTTGTTACCGCTTTTGGGTGAGAAAATTAATGTCAAATTGATTGCTGCTTGCTGGGATCATATTCTCCGACTGGCTACTTCTGTTTCAATTGGAACAGTTACGCCTTCCTTGATCATGCGTAAGTTAGCGTCATATCCTCGTCAAAACAAATTAGCGTAGGCGTAGCCCGCCGCAGGCATCGCTCTGCGCGAAGTAGGAAGAATTGAAAGGACATTGTTCACTCTTTATTGGTTGCAAAGCCCTCAGTTGCGACGTAAAGCTACGAGTGAACTTAATAAAGGGGAATTGAAAAACTCGTTGTCGAGAGCGGTTTTCTTCCACCGTTTGGGTGAAGTACGTGACCGTTCGTTTGAAGATCAATCAATACGTGCAAGCGGTTTGAATTTGGCTGTGGCGGCGATTGTGCTTTGGAATACGGTGTATTTGGAGAATGCGGTTAATTTATTGAAGTCGGAGGGTGTAATTATCCCGGAGGAATACTTGCAACATTTATCACCAATGGGGTGGGAACATATCAATTTAACTGGTGATTACATTTGGAATCTTAAGTCAGCAAGTAGCATTGATAATTTGCGTCCTTTGAGAAGGAAAAAAATAAACTTTAAATTAAGCTGAAAGCATTGTCTGGTAAGGAGTTTAGGAGTTAACCTAATTCCTTAGCGTACAATTTTCCCGTTTTGGCACAGTCCTGCCAATTAGTAGCACCAACCGGACTTTTGGGAAAGCTGCTTGAGTGCCGGGACGTGTTGCTGGGTATCCAAATACTCTGGCATTTGCCTCGCTATCTGGTACGTCAAATACTGTTCCATCCACTGCCATTATCCGCAATCCTCCCAAAAAAGCCCCTGGAGTGAATGGCACTAAGAAAAGATATAGCCTTTGCCCTCACTGGTTCCCAGCCTGGAGGCTGGGAAACGATTCTGGGAGGCTCCGCCTCCTCTTTCTTGACGAGAGGCAGAGCCTATGAGAATACATTCCCAGCCTCTAGGCTGGGAACGAGGTGAAACAATTTTCTTAGTGCCATTCGCCCCTGGAGTCTTGAGTGTGGCTCTTGGGCTTACTACTAGATGGAACAGACGACTCATCACCTGAGTTCCAATGCGCTGTCGAGCTTCGGTAATTGACGATTTACAAGGTACTCTCCAATACTGCCCTACTCTCACCCAAGCTTCGCTTAAACCATCAACTAGATTTTTCAGCACTGTTCGATATTGTTGCTTTTGACCATAAACTCATGGCAATTATCAGACAAATCACCAGATGAGATGGTAAGGCACGTTTACGATCTTCGCTTGCTTTAGCGTTAGCGATCGCCTGTTCAATGGCATCAGATGGAATCGCAGTTTCTAAGGCTTTGAGTACCGTTCCTGATTCGACCACAGGTGAGATCAGTGAGAATTCTTTGAGTTGCATTCTTACTCAGTACATTCAGGGGATAACCCTCACTTTACCTGGTTTTGGGCTTAACCGAACCGTATTGCCCCACCTCCCACACCTCCAGTGCAACAGCAGTGTTGTAGAGTGTATCAAATGCGTTAGCGAAGCTTAACGAAGTTATCGCTTGTAAAGTATGGCGAAAATAGAGCAACTCAAAAATCAGTACCAGGTTTTAAGGGCGGCCACTTTATCCTTTAATTCCGGCCATCTTTTCCTTGAAGTGACAGATTAGCTTATCTACTATTTTGAGAGTTCTGGCGTAAGGAGAATGTGGCTTTCGCCAATGCGATCAAATGCAGGTGTAGACCACCGTTCAACTACTTTGCCCAGAATTGACATTTCTTGAACTAAGCGGTCAAATTTATCAGGGGTGAGAGATTGAGGCCCATCGGATAAAGCTTTTGCGGGATTGGGGTGAACTTCAATCATCAAGGCATCTGTACCAGCGGCGATCGCAGCCATTGCCATAGATGGAACATATTCAGACCTACCTGTACCATGACTGGGATCAATCATAATCGGTAAATGGGTAAGCGATCGCAATACCGGAAGCACTGATAAATCTAAAGTATTTCGGGCATATTTACCATCAAAGGTTCTGATTCCTCGTTCACAAAGAATCACATTTGGATTTCCAGATGCCAAAATATATTCTGCTGCCATCAGCCACTCGTCAATTGTGGCAGACATTCCGCGCTTCAGCAGCACAGGTTTATCTTGAGCGCCTACCTTTTTCAGCAACGAGAAGTTGTGCATATTTCTAGCTCCGATTTGGATGATGTCAGCGACTCTCGCCACTGCTGATAAATCGGCAGCATCCATCAGTTCTGTGACGATACCCAAACCCGTCGCTTCCCGCGCTGCTGCTAATAAATCTAAAGCGCTTTCGCCATAACCTTGAAACGCATAAGGTGAAGTGCGAGGTTTGTAAGCTCCGCCACGCAGAAACTTTGCTCCTGCTACCTTCACCCGCTTTGCTGTTTCGACAATCATCGCTTCATTTTCAACAGAACAAGGCCCAGCTACCACTACGATCGGATGATGCTCGCCGAAATACACATGACCATTAGGTGTAGGTACAACAACCTCGCTGGCTTGTCCATCTCGGAATTCTCGACTTACTCGCTTGAAAGGTTGTTGCACTCGTAATACTTGCTCAATCCAAGGGCTAAATTCCTGAACCTGCAATTTATCGATACTAGTGGTATCACCAATTAGCCCTAAGACAACTTTATGAGTGCCAATGCTTTTTTCTACCGTGACTTTCCAAGTGTCACTCAGTTCTTGGCTAATCCGAGTAATTTCCTCAACAGGTGTACCGCTCTTAAGTATGATAATCATCTGTTTTTCCTAGTTTATAGTTCTTGGGTGTAATACAGTCGGTTCGTTGGGACACATAGTTAAAAGGGCGGTTATAAACCGCGTCTACACAAGCAAAACCCACCTTCGTGGGTTTCAAACCCGCAATTTTTCTTAGTCCGCGGAGGCGGACTTTGCCTGTGTAGCCGCGAATTCCATTCGCCAGGGCTGTTTAGCAATTAGCGCAAAAATTCCGCAAGTTGTTCTAGTTTTGTCCAAGCTGCGCCGCTTTGCAGAATTTCTTTGGCAAGGGCAATACCTTTAACACAACCTGCTAAAATATTCGTTTCCCTATCAATGGCTTCACCAACTTGCAGGGCTAGGGCTGTATTTAAAGCGACTACATCCTGCTGTGCTTGCGTGCCTTTACCTTGGAGAACTGCCTTCAGGATTTCGGCATTTTCTTGGACATCTCCACCCTGCAACGCCGCAGTGGGTGCAAAACTCAAACCCAGTTCTTGAGGATTGAGCGTTAGAGAACGCACTTTTTTATCTTGGAGTACAGCCAAATCAGTGACATCTGCTAAACCAGCCTCATCTAAATGTTCGCGTCCGTGGAGGGCGATCGCTTGCTGACATCCTAATTGGGATAAAGCTTGAACAATCTCCTCTAGTAAAAGCGGGTCGTTCACACCAATAATTTGCCCTGTCGGCCGCATCGGATTTACTAGCGGGCCGAGCAAGTTAAAAACAGTCCGCACCTTCAAAGTTTTTCGCAAAGTAGCGATCGCTTTCAGTGCAGGATGCCAGCCGGGAGCAAACAAAAAGGTGATTCCCACTTCGCCCACTGCGGCTTGTACTTTTTCAGGAGTGGCGTTGAGATTTATACCCAAAGCTTCCAACACATCAGCCGAACCAGCCTTACTAGATGCCGAACGATTGCCATGTTTGGCAACTTTTACCCCGGCGGCGGCGGCCACAAAGGCGACAGCAGTGGAGATATTAAAGGTTGAAGCACCATCTCCACCAGTTCCACAAGTGTCAATCAGGGGTACTGGGTACTGGGTACTGGGTACTGGGGATTGGGATTGTAAGACGGTGGCCATGCCGACTAATTCTTCGGCGGATACGCCTTTGGCTTGAATTGCGGCTAAAATCGCTCCTGATAGTACATGAGGAATGGCATTTGTGAGCCAACCTTGCATCAAATCCCCAGCTTGGGAAACCGTCAACGATTGCCGATTCAGCAACTGTTGCAATAAAGCTGGCCAGTTGTAGAACTCAGAAGGGATGGAGATTTTATCGGGTGGAATCAGAGTTTGAGCTATCATAATTTGTCACTGCATTAGTGATTAAGGAGTTTTGCGACAGTTTGCACATCCTTGTCACCTCTGCCGGAACAATTGATGACGATGCGGGGGCTGGCTTCTAACTGAGGACAAAGGGTTTCTAGATATGCGATCGCATGAGCAGTTTCTAAAGCTGGAATAATCCCTTCTAGTTGCGAAAGTCTTTGAAATGCATCTAACGCCTGTTTATCAGTCACACTGTAATATTCGGCGCGACCAAGATCCTTTAAATAACTATGCTCAGGGCCAACGCCGGGGTAATCCAATCCGGCGCTAATTGAATGGGCTTCGATGACTTGACCATCATCATCTTGCAGTAAATAGCTCATTGCCCCGTGCAATACACCTATTTTTCCTTTTGTCAAGGTAGCAGCGTGTTTTTCTGTATTTACACCTTCACCCGCCGCCTCTACTCCAATGAGGCGAACTGAAGGTTCATCCAAAAACTCATTGAATAAGCCGATCGCGTTGGAACCTCCACCCACGCAAGCCAGTAAAATATCTGGTAGTCCTCCCCATTTTTCTTGGCATTGAGCGCGAGTTTCTACACCAATTACAGTGTGAAAGTCACGTACAATCATCGGGTAGGGATGAGGACCAGCAACAGAACCCAAGATGTAATGAGTTGTTTCTACATTCGTCACCCAATCACGAATTGCTTCAGAAGTCGCATCCTTGAGAGTTCCTGTACCTGCTTCCACTGGCCGAACTTCTGCACCCATTAACTTCATGCGAAATACATTCAGGGCTTGGCGTTCCATATCGTGGATGCCCATGTAAATCACACATTTCAAACCAAACCGGGCGCACACAGTTGCAGTCGCTACGCCATGCTGACCTGCACCTGTCTCGGCGATAATCCGTTGCTTGCCCATGCCCTTGGCTAGCAACACCTGAGCCAAAGCATTATTAATTTTGTGAGCGCCTGTATGATTTAAATCTTCGCGCTTTAAATAAATTTGTGGCCCCGTGCCATCTGGTCTAGCGTAATTTGTTGTCAGGCGTTCAGCAAAATATAATGGGCTGGGTCGTCCTACATAATCACGCAGTAAGTTTTGCAGTTCTGCTTGGAAACTCGGCTCATTGCGATATTTTTGAAAAGCTGCTTCCAATTCACTCAATGCAGGCATTAAGGTTTCCGGGACATATTTACCGCCGAATTTTCCAAACCTGCCCAAAGAATCTGGTTGCACAGTTGCAGTTTTGATGTTTTGTATGCTTACCACTGGTTAAAATCCTTTCATGTTCAAGTATTTTTTACTCTCGTTCTAACTTTTTAGAACTTATGCCACAGCTGAATCATCTTTGCGTTACACAAGTCTGAAATAGTTTGCTCACCTGGTTTTACCCCACCCTAACCCTCCCCTTGGAAAGGGGAGGGAACTAGATTTCTTTTTCCCCCCAATAAACGGGGGTAATTTGACTTGTGTATACACCCACCCTAGAGCAGAGGGGCGGGGGGAAGAAAGAGAAATAATTGATACTGATTGCCTATTCCCTGCGGGAGCATCCCAAATGTGCAAATTTATTTTTTGTACTGATGGCTCTCTAGCCCGCTTCCTGGACATTAGGGAGCAAGATGCTCGCCACTACAAATTTTATTTTGGCAAAATTGGGATGCTCCCTTCCCTGCTCTCTATTGCCCATTCCCTACTCCCTAAATCTGCGGGTGAATTTATCCCACCTTTTGAAGAGATGGACTTTCGCGCCGACTTTCTGTAATTGCTGCTTTAAGTTCTCGACAAAATTCTTCCACGGCTTGCAATCCTTCTGTTGGGCTACCTTCAGTTAAACGTTTGACAAAGGCACTACCAACAATCACTGCATCTGCTCCCCATTCCATTACTTGATGTGCTTGTTTTGGTTCTGAGATGCCAAAACCAACGCCGATGGGTTTATTGGTGACGCTTCGCAACTCAGTAATTAAATGCTCTACGCGGTTTTGGATTTGAGCGCGGATACCTGTAACGCCTGTAACGCTCACCAGGTAGATAAAACCCTGAGATTGACGAGCGATCGCAACAATTCTATCTTTAGAACTGGTAGGAGCTACGAGTAAAATTACCTCAATTCCGAAAGATGCGGCGGTTTGGATTAATTCTCCTGCCTCTTCTAAGGGTAAATCTGGCACTACCAACCCTTGCACCCCAGCAGCAGCAATTTGCGCCAAAAATGACTTAATACCCCGGTACAAAATGGGATTGTAGTAAGTAAATAGAATTATCGGCGCTTTGAGGCTAGGAATCACCATGTGCAGCATCTCTAGCACTTGCTCTAATTTGGTGCCTTTTTGCAAAGCGCGGGTTGCTGCTGCTTGAATCACAGGCCCATCTGCCAGAGGATCGGAGTAGGGAATGCCTAACTCGATGAAGTCAGCACCGTTGCGATCTAAGATGCGTAAAGCTTCGGCAGTGGTTTCTAAGTTAGGATCGCCTGCTGTGATAAAGGGGATTAAAGCACACTGTTGGCGATCGCGTAAAGTTTGAAAGGAACGGGAGATAGAATTCATTCGGAAAAATAGTTAATGATTAGTTAATAGTTTTGGAATAATTAACACCTAGCAATTAGCGATATTCACGCTAGATTTTTTGTTAATGAGTCTTTTAGCTCCATTAATAAGTCTTTGAACTCCATTAATGAGTATCAGAGCTTCATTTTTTAACCTCCACTCAAGACTCACTACTCAAAAGACTACGCACAGCTTGTTCTACATCGCTTTGTTTAACTAAAGATTCTCCGATCAAAACTGCACGGGCACCAGCTTCAGCGACAAGAGATAAATCAGCAGGTGTATACAGTCCAGATTCGCTGACGACAGTGATATCCAAACTTTGTAATTGTTGTTGACGCTCTGCTAAAAGTTGCTGGGTTGTTCCTAAATCAAGGGTAAAATCTGCTAAATTGCGATTGTTGATTCCTACTAAACTTAGGTTGTCAAGCTTTAGCACCCGATCTAGTTCAGCTAAGGTATGAACTTCTACTAGCGCAGTCATGTCTAAATCATGAATCATTCGCAAAAAATCTTGGAGTTTTTGATCTGATAAAATAGCTGCAATTAACAATACAGCATCTGCACCTGCTGTCCGTGCTAAATAAATTTGATAGGAGTTGATGATAAACTCCTTGCACAGTAAGGGTAATGCAACTTGCTTACGCACCCTTCGCAGATTATCAAAACCACCTTGAAAGAACTTTTCGTCAGTCAGGACTGATAAACAAGCTGCACCGCCTCGTTCATAAGCTTGAGCGATCGCTACTGGGTCAAAATCTGCACGGATAACCCCACGGCTAGGTGATGCCTTTTTTACTTCAGCAATTAAGCTCGGTTGGTTGGGATTTTCCTGCAAAGCAGTCAAGAAATTTCGCACAGTCGGGGCTGTGTTTAACTGTTGTCGCAAGGAGGCTAAAGGCAGTTCTTGCTGCATTTGTGCAACTTCTTGCTTTTTATGCAACACAATTTCTTCAAGAATATGGCGGGAAGTGGCAACTTGATTAGTCATAAACAGCTTAGGGGAGTGGGGAGTGGCAGGAAGGAGATGAGGGAGAAGGGGGAGCAGGGGGAGATGAGGGAGCAGGGAAAAAATAACTAATATCCGATGCCCAATGCCCCATGCCCCATGCCCAATGCCCTATACCTTATACCCAATAACCAATGATTCTACAGTTTGCGTATATGCACGCACTACATTTTTTATTATTTCCAAACCGGCTTCTTTGCCTAAAGTCATGATTGATTCAGGATGAAACTGAACGGCGGCGATGGGAAGTGTGTGATGTTCAATGCCCATAATTACATCGTCATCAGAAATCGCTGTTACTTTGAGTTCTTTTGGCAAATGTTGCGGTAGAGCAAATAATGAGTGATATCTACCGACTGCAAAGGATTCTGGTAAGTTTTTGAAGATGACAGAATTGGAATCGGTGACGGAAATCCGTGAAGATTTCCCATGTTGAGGATAGTTGAGAACTCCCAATTGTCCATCAAAAGCTTCAACAATGCCTTGCAATCCTAGACAAACTCCGAAAATAGGAATTTGGCGATGCAGAAGGGCACCGACAGTCTGTGAAACCCCAAAATCACTTGGTCTACCAGGGCCAGGAGATAATACAACTAAGTCAGGGCGTTCTGTATCGAATAGCGATTCTGAGAAACCATGACGGAGTGTGGTGACGCTTGCACCAGTTTGGCGAATGTAATTGGCTAGGGTATGAACAAATGAGTCTTCGTAGTCTATTAATAAGATACGTTTGCCAGCTGCCGCACGTGGGAGGAGTTTAGTTAATTTTAGAGAATTGGACTGATCAATTTTCTGACTCGTTTGCTTCACACGCCGAATCGTTTCAAATAAAGCGGCTGCTTTGGTAATTGTTTCTTGTTCTTCTGCTTGAGGTATGGAGTCATAAAGGACAGTAGCGCCAACTCGCACCTCGGCGATGCAGTCTTTTAATCGAATTGTCCGCAGGATTAAGCCAGTATTTAAATTGCCGTTAAAGTTTAAATAGCCAACGGCTCCACCATACCAACGTCGAGCGCTCTTTTCGTGCTGTTCGAGAAAATTTATTGCTGCTCTTTTGGGTGCGCCGGTGACTGTAACTGCCCATGTATGCGACAGAAAGGCATCTAAAGCATCAAATTGCGATCGCAGTGTCCCTTCAACATGATCTACTGTATGGATCAGGTGGCTGTATAATTCAATTTGACGACGACCAATGACTCGTACTGAACCAGGTTCGCAGATTCGGGATTTGTCATTGCGATCGACATCAGTACACATGGTCAACTCGGCTTCATCTTTATGGGAGTTGAGTAACTGACGAATTTGCACCGCATCGTCAAGAGCATCTTGTCCCCGGCTAATAGTGCCACTAATTGGACAAGTTTCTACCCGCCTACCTTCAACCCGCACAAACATTTCTGGAGATGCGCCAATCAGATATTCTCCACCTAAATTAAAAATAAACCCATAAGGGCTAGGATTAATTTCCTTTAAGGTGTTAAATAGTTTGCTGGGTTCGTCTTCATAGTCCTCAAAAAAGTTTTGACTAGGAACAACTTCAAATAAATCGCCTCTGCGGAAATAATCGAGTGCAACCTCAACTTTTTTCGCATATTCGCCTACTTTATGGTCAGCAGTTTGATTCGGGAAAAGATGTTTGCCGCGATAATCGACAGACTCGCCTGTTCTCGGAAGATTCTTCGTGTTTCCGTGCGCTGTTTCAAAATCATATTGTAGACAAAATGCACGTTGCTGATAGTAGTCAACAACAATCAATTCATCTGGCAGATAAAGCACCAAATCGCGATGATCTGTAGGACGTTCTAGTTGTTGGGTAATTGGTTCAAACTGAAAAACTAAGTCATAACCAAACGCCCCATACAAGCCTAAATGCTCATCTTCTTGACTAGAAAAAGTATCTAGGACTTCGCGGACAATGGTAAATGCTGAAGGTTGTTTACTGCGTTCTTCTTCAGTAAATAGTTTTTTTGTAGGTTTAACAAACCCTACGATATTATTATGATCTTGGGTAACTTTATCAAGTTGTTCTGACTGGGATAGGCGCTCTAAGAAGAATGGTAAAAGTACTTGACCGCGTTCATTCAACGCTATCAAAGTGAAAGCATTCTCCTGTGTAGTCAACTCTAATGGTGGATTGACAAATCCGATCGCCCATCTTTTGTATCTGCCCGGATATTCGTAACTACTCCTTAGCAAGCCTCCACGCTGAGAATTTAAATGGAACAGAATATCTTCGAGGGCAGTGTCCATCTTAACTTCGGTGATGGAGCGAGAAACACTTACACCACCAAGGGTTTTGTAGGAACGTGAATCAAAAACCATGAGTAATTTCTCTAGAATATTTATTAGTCAATCATTAATCAACAACCATTAATCATTATTAGTAGTTATTTTCAAATCTCGAACAGACTTAGATAAGTTTCTATCAATCTAAGCCAAGATATTATGTTTAAAAAATGTAATCAAAAACTTTTTGCTTCTTATTTAAGAATACTAGATATCAAGCAGATAATACATTGAATAATTTTTCGATTGGGTGTCAATTTATTCGCTTTTTATACTGCTTTTCTAGTACATTTACCAACAACCCTATTTAAACACCGCCGCCTCCCCCAAAAGTAGTAGATAATCTCATAAAAACCTCTGCATTTAAAATTCCCGCAACAGCGATATTGCTTGCCTATACAACAACAAATTCACCTCATTAACCTCAATTCTTTTGCCAATCCCTTTTAACAGCGTCAAAGTCAACTCTCCCCCCAAATGTTCACGAAATTCAGTCAAACCCCGAAACAAACAATGAGGATCTTCCAGATTTGATAACTTCTGGGCTAGTTCTGGCACATACAACGTGAAACCCAACGCCGATAAAGTCTTTAATATCCGTTGCCACTCCAAACAATCTAGCAATCCTACCAAATAGGAATAAGTGCTATCCAAAGCAATACCGATCGCAACTGCTTCGCCATGACGCAAGCGATAATTTGTCAAATGCTCCAGTTTATGAGCCGCCCAATGTCCAAAATCCAGGGGACGAGACGAACCCATTTCAAAAGGATCGCCGCCATTGGCAATATGTTCTAAATGCAATTGGGCGCAACGATAGATAACTTGTTGCATAGTATCCATGTCTCGCCGCCCAAGGGCTGCCGTGTGAGAGTGGATAAAATCAAAAAAGCTAGCATCCTTAATCAGCGCTACTTTGACTGCTTCTGCAATTCCAGAACGCCAATCGCGATCGTCTAGGGTTGTCAAAAAGGCAGAGTCATTTATAACTGCATAAGGTGGCGCAAATGTGCCGAGAAAGTTCTTTTTACCAAAGGCATTGATGCCGTTTTTTACCCCAACCCCAGAGTCATTTTGCGCTAACACCGTTGTCGGAATGCGAATGAGACGAATTCCCCGGTGAGCAGTTGCAGCAGCATATCCGACCAAATCCAACACCGCCCCGCCCCCGATCGCTAATATGTAAGAGTGGCGACATAATCCGGCTGCTTCAATCTGTTGGTGGATTTGCTCTACTAAAGTGCGATCGTTTTTAGCAGCCTCTCCTCCCGAAATTATCATTGGTTCAGTTGCGATCGCTAGTACCTCTGCATAAAACTTGGTATACGCGACTAATTGCTTCACCAATTCAGGTTGATACTTTAATATTCCTGCATCTATCACTGCAACTAATTTCTTCGGCTTTGTCTCCTCATCCGCAGCAACCACTTGGACTAAGGTGGAATTTTTCAACTCAAATAAATTTTGGGTGAAGTAAACCTCGTAGTTAAAAGTAACCGAAACACGTTGATGAATTAATCTACTTTTTTGCTTGATGTCAACTACCATATTTTTGCTCTTTAAATACTAATATTTGTGTATATCTGTGGTTGAAAATCTCGTTAGATAGCCGCTTTAGCAGTTGTATTTAAAGGCTGTATAAAAGTATTGATTTTATCTTGAAAAAAGCTTTGAGCATTTTCAAATTCCTGAATTAATGCGTCTCTATCTTTCCTCGCCACTAGTCTCGCCAATCGGCTGTAAGTATCAGCTAAAAAGCTAATTGCATCACACCTTTCCTCTGTAGCTAGCATAATATCCACACATAAATGAGGATTTTGAGAAAATAAACGTTTAACAATGTCAATTTCTTGACGATAATTAGGAGTTGACATTGTTAAACTCTGCTCTATATCGATTCTTGCTTGTGTCAAGAAAACGCCAAGACTAAATCTACAGAAGTGCTGCGTTGCTTGAACAATCACCATCATTTGATCGTGTTCTTCAGGCGTGGAAACAATTAACTCTCCACCTTGACTTTTAATCAAGTCTAAAAACCATTGAAATGAATTATCGTTCCGACCTGGACATACCACCACTTTTTGTCCCAAGAACGATTTGATATTTGGCCCAAACATTGGATGCAAACCCATGACTGGACCAGAATGGTGTTCGAGCATCGCTTGAGTTGGCTGTACTTTAATACTCGTAATATCACACAAAGCAGTATTTGGCGCAAGGTATTTAGCCGCACGCTTAATAACATCAACCGTATGCTCAATGGGAACACTTATTAATACTAATTCTGCTTGATTCAACAGTTTATCTGCGTAATTCCAATTTTCGGGTTCGAGAACACTAACCTTGTTACCTACTAACGAAAGTTGCTCTTTAAAGAATCGTCCCATTCTGCCACATCCACCGATGATCGTAATTTGTCGGGGGCTGACATGATTTGTTGTATATTTAGGAATCAGAGTAGCATGACAACTATTTAGCACACTCGCCCAAACAGACTCAGGAATACCAGCTTGAGCGAGTAGGGGAGCTACATCAGCCAGTTGTTCATCTAAAGAAGGTTGTTCTGAAGCTGCTAATAATGATATGCGATCGCTCAGTAAGGCGATCAAGCGTTGGTCAGTTTTTTTCAGATGATCTGAATAAGAGGATTTAAAAGGCATTTTTCTTCCAATTTTCAAATATCAACAAGTGATTCCTTAGAGGATGTCTGAGAAGTATCAAATATTTCTTGATCCCCGTTAAAAAAGGAGGGAATAAGAGTCTTAAAGTCCCCCTTAAAAAGGGGGATTTAGGGGGATCTCCAAGGGTTAGATGTATACAAAAAAACTTTTCAGTTGCAAAAAAAATTGTAGGTTGGGTGGAGGCTTTGCGTAACCCAACATCCTGATATAGGTTGGGTTGCGCTCCACCCAACCTACATCTAATGCACTATTCTAAGCTTGTCACGCCACTACTAGCGTGAAAAGGCTAAAATGTTGCAATAGATTTTGGAGTTTATCTAGCCCTAAAGCGCAACGACGAACCTTTTCTAATGCACTATTTAAGGCTTGCCACGCCACTACGAAACTACAAAACTCTTTAATTACGAATTACGAATTACGAATTAGTAATTCTTTAAATTAAAGGCTGGCTTTTGTTGCCCACGTTTTCTCAATGTGACGGTAGCAGCCCCAAGCCCAAGCAATACTAAACCCAATCCTGAACTAGGTTCCGGCACTTGCTTTCTGCCTTCTACGTTTAACACTTGGACGCGACCTTGGAAGAAATCGCCCACATAAAGCTTGCCATTTTTATAACTTGTACCACCCGTCCAGTTAAATGTGCCTGGTGTGAGGTCGAGTGGGTTGCCAAAGGGAGGCTGACCTAGTTGAGGAGGTGTTGCTGCGGCAGCTTTGCCATAAGCTGTCAGGAATTTACCGTTTTTATCGAATACTTGGACGCGGCTGTTGATAGAATCTGCCACATAAATATTCTCAAACTCGTCCACTTCTAAGCCGATGGGCTGATTAAATTCCCCATCTCCACTGCCTTGTTTGCCAAATGTGAACAAAGAATTACCTTGAGGATCGAGTACTTGAACGCGGTTGTTAAACTGGTCACTAACATAAAAATTGCCACTGACTGGGGAAATTCTTAAACCTGCTGGGCCTTGAAACTGCCCAGGTTTAGTTCCAGATGTGCCAATACTAGCAATTAGTTCGCCGTCCTTAGTGTATTTATTGATCTTGTCGCCGCTAAAATCACCAATATACACATTGCCAGTTTTATCAAATGTCACACCAGATGGGCCAAAGAAAGCTCTACCCGGTATTAGACCGCCAAACTCACCAAATGATTTAATAAACTTACCTTGAGGATCGAAGACATTAACGCGGTTGTTGAAAACATCACCTACATAGAGATTTCCAGTCTGTGGATCGATTTCTAAAGCCGATGGTTCATCGAATTGTCCAGGGCCTTTGCCGCCCTCGCCGATCGCTCCAATATAATTACCTTGAGGATTAAATACTTCAACCTTGTTACCAATGTTTGGGTTAAAAGTACCGTCCGGGTTAAGACCGCGACCATTACTTACAAGAGTATTCCCGGAGTTATCCACCGTTATGCCTTGGGGAACAAACAACTGCCCAGGAGCAAAGCCAGGACTACCAATACTTCTGTCGTAAGTTAATGTTATGGCTTTGGCTTGGGCTGCTGCTGCCAACACCATAAATCCAGTACCGAGAATGCCGATTGAGAAATTCTTGACTAATCCCATGAGTTTTAAGTCCTGGTTGTATGAGTTATACTCGTTCCTAGACTAATTTCGTTCCCCGTCCTAGTTTGGGAACTCTGAAATTTGGGCTGCTGCCTCTTGTCTGAAATGCAACTTTCTCTGTGAGGCAGCAGCCTATTCTGTAAGCATTCCCTGACAAAGCCAAGGTTTTGAGGAATTAGACAGTCTCTGCTTTAGCTAGCAACTCTTCACCCAACTTTTCTTGGCGTTTGCGCTTGGCATTAGCAGCAGTTGCGCCTACACCAGCAAGTGCTAATAAGCCGACTACTGAACCAGGTTCGGGGATTGTTTCTGTAACAACACCATCCACCCGAATAACCTCCCCTAGTCCTGGGCCGACACCGCGATTGGTAATATAAATCTTGCCGTCAGGGCTAATATCAATTCCATCAGCCGAATCTAGCCCTTGACCTGCTGCAACAAGTGTTGTGCGAGTACCGTCAGGAGCAACTTGGATCAGAGATCCGGGTAGATTTGTGATGTCACCCCCTAACTGGGATTTGTCGCTGAACTGTAAAACCAGCAAATCGCCTTTTTTATCAAAGGTTAGGTCTGTGATGTGCGTAAACCCATCTAGAAAAACTTCTGGTTTCATATCTTTGCCAATGCGGAAAATCTTCGACTTTCCTGCTGGATAAGGAAAACCCGTATATTCACCAACGTATAAAGCTCCATCGGGGCCAATTGCGCCACCTGTGGGTACTGCTTGAATTGCTATTTTTCCTCCTGGAAGCTCATCTAATAGTCCAGGAGGTAGTTGTAATCCTGGTGGCAAGTCGGAGCTACTAATGATGGTTTTAGGAATTGCGATCGCCTCTGACTTACTTCCGTCAAGTTTAATTTTGTAAGCAGTGTTCCCGCCGCCGTCAACCACATAAGCACTATCGCCGCTAATAGCCAGGTCATAGGGATTGGTAACTACATCCCCATTGTCTGGATTTTTGGTAATTTCATACTTGGCAAAGTCAAAAATACTCTTGAGAGATCCCGTCTTCAAGTCAGCTTTGTACAGTTGTCCTAGTAGCGGTGTATTCAAAACTTTATCGGGTGTTGATGGCGGGAAAGTTGCAAGTTGATTTTTTGGGAGCGGGGATTGGGAACCAAGGTTAAGTGTTGCTAGATCGCGGTTTCCTGGATAACCAGCAAACCCTGTCAGAAGATAAGCATTACCTTGAGAATCGAATTGTATGTCTTCAATACCAGCGCCTTGGTTGCCAGTAGGTTGTTCTGCAAGAGACTGAAAGTTATTAAGTAGACGCTGTTTGGTGCCGTTTGGTGAAACTTTGACCAGTGAACTAGTATTACCCGCACAGATCGGCTGAAACAGAGTACTCGGAGATGGTTGACAATTTCCGTTACCTCCGATACCTGGCTCGGCTACGTAGAGACTCCCATCAGGACCAAAGCTAACACCCCGTGCATTACTGATTCCATCGACAACTGTCGTTAGCGTTGCAGCTTTTACATCTGGTGTTCCACAAATAGCAGCAAAACAAAATGTTAGAGATGTAAGGGCAAATGACTTGAGTTTCATACCTTTGGAGATTGAGAATTAAATAATTTGTTTGGGGAAATTTTTATCAAGAAGAATTCAGGAGACGCGATGAATCGCGTCTATGCAAAAGTCACAATTCTGGATGGTTTCTCTTTTTGTGCAACCAAGCGATGCCCAAAGCACCGATCGCTAATACACCGAAAGCAGAATCAGGTTCAGGAATAGACTTGATATTTTCAATTCTGAGAACTTGTCCTTCTCCTGGGCGATCGCCTCGGTTGGTGACGTATACTGCACCATCAGCACCAATAGTCAGGGCGCTAGGCGACTCTAATCCGTTGCCACTCAGAAGAGTTGTGCGAGTTCCATCGGTAGCTATTTTGATGACAGAACCATCAAAATTACCCTTCCAGGCTGACTGATTGGCGTACTGCAAAGCATACAAATTGCCCGCAGGATCAAATTGCAAGTCTGTAAGTTGGGTAAAGCCATCGGCGAAGACTGTTGGTGAACTATCAGCGCCGACTCGATAGATTTTTGCCCCACCTTCAGGGAAGGGAAAACCAGTAAATTGGCTGACATAATAAGCACCATCAGGCCCTTTTGCCACACTTGAGGGTACTGGTTGGGTTGCAAACTGCGATCGCACCTCTTCGCCAATAGATGGAACCTGTGCAGGCTCATTAGATGGGGTATCAGAAGGTGGAAAGACGGGATTAGTTAATATGTCTTGGGGAAAGGTAGTAATAGCTTGCAAGTTACTACCAGCAGTATTAACACGTAGTAAGTCGTTTGCACCTGCATCAACTACAACTAAATTATTGCCATCTATGATAAAACCCAAGGGATTGCTACCAACATCACCACCATCAGGATTGTTGGCTAGTTCATAGTTAGCTATATCAGCAACACTCTTCCAGGAATTGGTATTAAAGTCGGGAGCGATGATTTTACCGAGGTCAGTGTAACCTAAATTGCGATCGCGGAAGGCTGGATTAGCGCCATACCCAATCAGAACATAAGGTTTACCTGTAGCATCAAATTGGATGTCACGAGGCCCACCTGCTCCAGTGCCATCTGGTAACGCTATAGAAGGCAATCCTGTAAGTATGCGCTCGGTTTTACCATTCTCAATTTTGGTAACTGCGCCACTTGTGCCATAGCATAAAGAATCACCTTGACCACTTGCTGGTGGAACACAAGCGCCATTTCCCCCGATTCCCGCCTCTGTAACATAGAGATTACCATCAGGGCCAAAGCTCAGACCACCGGCATTATATAGACCGTCGGCGATTACTGAAAAGGATGCGGCTGAGGCAGCTTTCATTCCCGAAAAAGCGGCAACACAAAAGGTGAGGATGGTAATAGTGAGTGGCTTCAGTTTCATGTGTTGCAGGAAATTGAGGTAGGAATTTTAAACGCAGAGGGAAGCGCAGAGGGTCGCTGAGGTTTTAGTTAGTAACTAGGGATTCTGGAATTTTTGGGAGGTAGCTCATTCCCCGATCAAATGATTTGAGGTTGCCAGCTTTGGCTTCGAGTAAACGTTTGATGTTCATGCTCTCAGCACCAAAGTCTTCAATTTGAAGTTTGCCGTGGGTGACAGTTCCATCTGTTTTCCAAAATGTGATTCTATGCAGGATAAAACCTGAAGCTTCGGGGTCTGCGAAGGAGTATGCGGTTGGGATAAGTAAGGCTACAGAACGTTGATAATATTCGTAGTCTGGATAAAAGTGTTCTTGTTCAAGTAAGTAGTATTTACTCAAAGAATGAACTCGTACAGAAACTTTTACCTTTTGGTCATATTCATCTTTGAATTCACCTGATTCAGAAGTAATATCACCATTTGGTCGCAGCAAATGCGCCCACTCATCGACATTTCTTAAGTCTTGTAAGTATTCGATGCCGATTTCAATTGGAGCATCAACATAAATACTATCTGTATCGATAAAGTGGCTTCCTTTGGCTGCTGAGGTCAGACCCGCTTTGCGTTCCAAATTACCTTTGAGAGAACGACATTCAGAAGTGTGTACTGTATGAATTCCTTGCATAATCATCTGAGTCTGTCGTTTAGGATCGACAAAGCTCAACCAGTGAAAATACACACCCTTTTCATCTGTTCCTGGCTCAATATAGTCTGTAGGAAACAATAAAACAGGGTAAACCTGAAAATATTTCTGATACTCTAATCCACAATGCCACTCAATGCCGTAAAAAAGCGGATTTTCTAATTTTTTAACATGATAGTAGAGATTTTTGTGATAGCCAGATGCAGTTCCCAGCCAGGTATCCTCGTCAATTTGCTCTTTCATCCGGCTGTAAAGCGTCCATTCATCTAAATTCTTTAAACTACAAAGGTAATCAAAGGCGTTCTCTGGTGAAGTAGCAATATAAGCTGATGTTGCAAAAGTATTTCTTTCCACTTTTCACTCCTTAAGATAATAATAATTAAGCTGCGATCGCTGTAGTCTTAATTCGCTTACTATTGTTGATTCGGTCTTCTGCTAATCGTCTGGCAGCATCGTTAGTAGTAACTCCCTGGACTTGAGCAATATCAAAAATTGCTAATAGCGTGTCATAAATGTTATGCACTTGTTTGAAAGCCTTTTCTTCGTCATAACCAATCATTTCGTTGTAAACATTAATTAACCCTCCGGCATTAATTACATAATCAGGGCTGTAAAGAATCCCTTTTTTAGCAAGCATTTGACTATGTAGTTGCTCGTTATCCAATTGATTGTTAGCTGCACCAGCAATAATGGAAGCTTGCAGAAAAGGAATTGTATGACTATTAAGAATTCCTCCTAAAGCGCAAGGAGAAAAGATATCTACATCAAGAGCGTAAATTTCGGTTGGTTCTACAACAGTTGCGCCAAAAAGCCGTTTTACTTCTTCTGCTTTTACTGGATCTACATCGCTAACAAAAAGCTGGACATCATGCTCATGTAAATGCCGACAGAGATTTTTACCGACATTTCCTAAGCCTTGAACTGCAACTTTCATGCCATCAAGTCTTTTGCTCTGCCAACGAGATTCTACAGCCGCTTTAATTCCTAGAAAAACTCCTAGTGATGTTATGGGAGCAGGTCCACCAGATTTTTCTGATACCCCGACAACATATTTAGTTTCTTGACTAATTGTCCGCACATCGTCAGGGGTAATATTAACATCTTGACCGGTAATAAAACGTCCATTTAAGCTATCAACAAAACGTCCATAAGCTCTCAATAGCTCATCTGTTTTATTTTCAGGATTAGCGATAATGACTGCTTTACCGCCACCAGCCGGAATATTTGCACAGGCGGCTTTATATGTCATTCCCCGACTCAGACGAAGTGCATCTTTTAAAGCAGCTTCTTCATTAACATAAGGCATGAGTCTTGTAGCTCCCATCGCTGGTCCCAAGGTCGTATCATGGATGGCAATAATTGCCTTAATTTCAGGATTTTTACCATGACAGAAGAGAACTTGTTCGTGACCCATTTCTCTAACAGTTTCAAATAGCAGCATTTTCACCTCTCGATATTGTTTAGTATTGGTTAGAGAAAGTAATGACCATTACAAAATGTAAAGATATAGACATAAAAACACTCTCAAAGATTTAAGATGGGATGGAGTTAGAAAAAACCTTGGTGTTCAAAAATCAAAAATTCCAGTTTACTGGGTATGTTTTGGCCGGAATAAAGTTTTTGTCACTTCTAAATTCATCATTTGCTGAATAGACGAATCCAAACTGCGTTGTAAATTCTGCTTTCTTGGAGTGTTTTAGTGTCTATAAGAATTGAATGAGATTGCAAGCTTTTAAAGTCAAATCATTGGAAATGAAACTTGCTTGGTTGCACTTTTCGCCGGACTTGATTTAACTCCTTGTGCTGCCAAACTCTTATTACGTCCACCAGAAGGCGCTGGTCGATCAGCATCAATCACGACATCGATCAGAAAGGGAACATTTGATGCGATCGCTTGTTCTAATGCTGGTTCAATATCCGACTCTCTGACGACTACGATCGCTTCTGCTCCCATACCACGAGCAATCATGGCAAAGTTTGTTGGTGGAAGTGTTGCATCTGCACCCTTTAACCCCAAGATTTTCATCCCTTGATGGCACATGTTGTAACGCGCATCGTTGAGTACAATCCAGATTGCGGGAATTTTGTATTTCACAGCTGTGCTGATTTCGTTATTCATTAGCATTGCCCCATCGCCGACAATTCCCACAGCTTTGCTATTGTTCGCCAGCGCTGCACCCAACACTCCAGTAACAGCGTGACCCATTGCGCCGACTCCGGTACTGACTCGGTAACGATTGGCTTCGGCAAATTGCAGTAGATGCGTTGACCAAGTAAAGGAGTTACCACACTCTGCCATGACTATCGCATCGCTACCCTCAACAACGATCTTTTGAATTGCTGCCATCAATACTTCTGGCCGCACTGGATAATCTACGTCTGGTGCAGGTTCAATTGCTTTATGTTCTGGACGAGGTAATGACAAAGTTGTGGAATGAGGAGCATCTGGTAATTGCTGCAATAACTCTTTCACAAAAGCTTTGATGTCAGAGCGAACTCCGAAAGTTTCAACATGGGGATAGGCTACACCTGGAACTTCCGGGTCAATATCGACATGGACAAAACCTCCTTTTGGAACTAGCGCCGAACTCCAGAAAGAAGTCGGTTCACCAAGGCGGGTTCCTAATACGAGTGTGCGTAGTGGAGGTTGTTCTTCCATATAAGTTAAGACGGAAGTGTGACCGCCTAAACCTGTGACTCCCACAAACTGGGGATGATCTTCGGGGAAGATACCTTTACCACGGGGTGAACAGATGACGGCTGCTCCAGTTTTTTCAGCGAGTTGGCGGATTTCGGCTGCTGCATCACGCGCACCGAAACCAACCCAGATAGCAAAGGGGCCAGATGATAATAACTCTACAGATTTAGCGATCGCTTCTTTGGAAGCAGTCATCGGAAATGGCGAAATATTTAGTTGGGGTAAGGCTATATCCTCAACTAAACTTGTCTGCACAGCGGTGGGAATACTCAAATGGGCGACAAACCCGCCTGGTTGCGCCATAGCCAGAGCCAATTTACGAAAAATCTGTGGTAGTTGAGCCGCAGATTCAATCGTAATTGCATAGTTGAATAGCGCTCCTGAGGTAAAAATCCCTCCACTAGGCAATGTGTAAGTGCTGGTTTCTTGAATTGCCCAACGTCCACGCTGCGGTGCTGAGGTGCAAGCCGACAACAAAATCACTTTTGCACCTTCACCACGAGCCGCAAATACTCCGGTGATGGCATTAGTGATCCCCGGCCCTGCTGTGGTAAAAACTACAGTGGGGCGATTATTAGCAAAGTAAGCTTCGGTGGCTGCAAATGCGGCTCCGGCTTCATGGCGGAAGTTCAACACCTCTATAGTGCTATTGGATAGCGCACCCCAAAGGCTGGCCATTGCACCACCAGCAACACCAAAAGCGTAGCTTACTCCCAAATTTTCCAACATTTGAGCGATCGCATCGGCAACTGAGAGCGTTGGGGTTGTTTGATCGTTTAAAAAAGGCTGAATTCCCCCATTATTCTCCAATTCATCAACCTTGCAGGAGTCAGACACAGATTCTACATATCTGTTTGCGGGAAGTTCCTTGTATGGCTCAGTGGTGATGAGAGGAGAGTTTGAACCAGTATAGTTTTGACTCATTGGTTTCACGTAATTACAGAAAGTTATACAAAGGCTTTTTAATTTACAATCGCAGCGCGAGAAATACTTAATACAAACAACTCTGTTGTTTACTACAGCTATGACCTAGTTTGGGCGATAGTAGAAATGGTTGATCGCTGCTGATTGATGCTCGTGAGCGCAGTACCAAAAAATTTTTACCAAAAGTATACAACAGTTGGATCTGTGCTTCTTGTGATCAGAATAGAGCAGACCAAGACCGTTGTACAATCAAAAATCTTTTGATGTGGGTGTCAATTCTTTCGCTTCTATGGTGATGACTACAGTACTTGAGTAGATTAGCGGGTAAAAACTAAATCATATAAAGGTGTATAAAGTAACAAATAACCTGAACTCAAACACGTCTCATAATCTTTACAAAGCTTAATATAGCTAGCTTTAATAGCACCGATCGACTTACTGAACCGCCTGGGGAGGTTCTTAGCTTGTGGTGATTATTATGATGAAAACCTAATTGGCAATGAAAAATCTTTTGATACGGGTGTCAATTCTTTCCCTTTGATCATGATTGTGACATTTGCAACTTAGTCACCCTGAAAGATTGATATTTTGCGTAGGCGTAACCCGCCGTAAGCATCGCAGAAGCGGCACATTACCAAATTTGCAATAGAAAATATTTTGATCTGGTTGTCAATTCTTTTGTTTTAGAACTTATACAAATTTTTATCCGAATTAAAGCATGAGCCGATTTGGCGGTTCTTATATTGTCACCAAAAACTCTTTGGGTCAATTATTTGTAACGAGAAAGACATCATTAATGAACTTTTTATATTTCCTTGGAGAGATGATTAAGCGTTCAGTACGTGATTACTTGATAAAATATATTTTTTTGATATACAATTCAGTCCAGCATACTTAGTATAAGTTCGTGTTTCTTTATATGCTAAAACAAACACGAACTTATACCTAAAGATATACGTATAATTTCGGTATAATTGTACTTCTTACGACAGATATTTAACCATACTATTATATAGTTAGATACATGAGAGAGTAAGTTAAGATAAATTAAGCAAATAAGTTGATGAGTGAAATTTGTTCATTTAAGCCAGGTCTAGTACTGCACATCGCGTTTATGTTGAAAATCAAATGACTCTACACTAGTACAGCACAGCGTAAACCCAACTACCATCTTAATTAACCAGACAGATAGGGACAATTCATGAATTGTCTCTACTCAAGCAACTGGTTAAAGGTAGGTAAACTTCTGGCACAGTGTACTAGTAGTTCGCTAAATTCCTTGGCGAGCGAAAAGTTAAAGGATAAAGATTTTTATCCTTTAACTTTTCCCAGTCGAAACCCAGTAATTTTAGGTTGGTGAACTATTTAGTTAGTTTTGGTGCAGGACTAATTTAAATTTAAAATATCTTTTCTAGTTATAGATTAAGAGTTTTTAACTCTTGTCTAATAAGGTTTATTGACTAATCTGAATTTGATTTGTCTAATTTTTTTGCTGCTATCAAAAGCTGTTTAAGTCAATAGTCAATTTTTTTAAACATTTAGGTTTTTTTTAGGAAAATTTGGTTCAATAATTCACGTTTTACTGGTATGATAATTTTTGTTAAGATGCTTTGTAACATTTATTAATTTTCTAACTAATTTCCTTTTTCAACAACCAAAGAATGCACCAAATAGTTTAGTAAGTTATGACTATTAACTGATCAACGCCTATGGTGTTGATTGATTACCAGGGGAAGTAGAAATATGAATTCTGGCGAATATACACTAGCTAGATCAAACAATCAATGGGCACTAAAACCAGAAATAGAGATGAAGTTTGCTGACTTCCTAATAAATCATGCTGTAGATGCTGCCTTCTGTTTAGGAGCAAACGCGCAGTTTCTTTACGTCAACGATGCCACTTGTCTGATGACTGAGTATTCCCGTGAGGAATTACTTTCCATGAGTCTGTATGATATAGATGTAGACTTTTCTCTACACAATTGGTCAGACATTAAGTCACGGGGTTCTTTTACTTTTAAATCTCGCTATCAGAAAAAAGGAGGTTGGATATTTCTGGTAGAAATATCCATGAACTATGTCAAGCACCAAGATATGGAATTTAGCTATGCCTTTGCTCGTGAGAAAACTGATGAAATAGTAGAATTGAGCGTACAGAAGTCAACTAATGAATTAGGGGATGCCAAAGACAATTTACAACAGGAATTTTCTCAACTCAAGGGAAAAGAAGTAGAACTAGAAACATCTCTTTCTTTGCTTCGTTCTACTCTCGAATCTACTGCCATTGGTATTGTTGCAGTTAACTTCGAGGGAGATATTCTAAGCTTGAATCAGAAATTTGTGGATATGTGGCAGATCCCACAGTCGCTAATACTATCTAAGAAATGTCCTCGATGCAAAGCCTTTTTTGAGAACCAACTTAAAGATCCACAAACCTTTAATCGGCTGATTTGGGAAGTGTCTAGCCAGTCTGATTTTGAGAGCTACGACATTCTAGAGTTAAAAGACGGGAGAGTTTTTGCACACTACTCTAAACCTCAGTGGCTCAAGGGCAAAATTATTGGTAGAGTGTGGAGTATTTGGGATATTACTGAATCGAAGCAGACTGAAGAAGCATTACGGCTGAATGCAGCTAGATTTCGGACTTTAGCAGAAACAACAGATACCAGTACTTTTCTGATTCAAGGCACGCGGCTTTGCTATATAAATCCGGCAGTGGAGAAACTCACTGGCTACACAAAAGAGGAACTGCTAACAGGCTTTGGACTACACCGACTGATTAAAAGCAAAAAACGTAGGCAGGTACGCAACCAGAGTGAAGCAGGTAACTTTGAATACCAAGAGATAAATCTTTTGACAAAAAACGGCACGGAGCGCTGGCTAGCTTGTGCTGTTGTCATGCTGGATGGAGTGCTGGATTTTGGGGGAAAACCAGTTGAACTGATTGCAGGCATCGATATTACCGATTACAAATATGCAGAATTAGGTCTTAACCAAGCTTTAGAACAAGCTAAACAACTTAGCGAACTTAGAGCGCGTTTTCTTTCTATGGTTTGCCATCAATTCCGAACTCCGTTGAATATTGTTTCATTTTCTAATAGTTTATTGAAAGAAGAAGTAGACAAACGTACACAGAAGAAAATCCAACCATTACTCGATCATATTCAAAAAGCTACCGAACAACTGAGCCTGATGTTGGATGATATTTTGTTCTTCTCTAAGGCAGAAGCAGCAAAATTAAATTTTGAACCAAAACCGCTTGAGTTAGTTCAGTTTTGTCAGAATTTAGTTGCACAAATGCAGATGAGTGTTAGGCAAAACCCAATCAATTTTGTAACTCAAGATAACTCTCTAACAGCCTATATAGATAAAAAATTGTTAGAGCCTATTTTGAAGAATTTGCTGGATAATGCAATTAAGTATTCTCCCCAAAATATTGGAATAGTTTTTGAACTATCTTGCGACAATGAAAAATTAATTTTCCAAGTAAAAGATAGGGGGATCGGTATTTCAGTACTAGATCAACAACGGATATTTGAACCATTTTACCGTGGTAGTAACATTGATCATATCCCTGGTACTGGACTAGGACTATCTATTCTTAAAACCCTTGTAGATTTACATCATGGTCGAGTTTATGTAGAAAGTGAAGTTGGTGTTGGCACTAAGTTTACTGTAATATTGCCATTAATGAAATCAGAGTTTACCTGTTCCGATTTATGAGTGTTGAAATGAAGAATAGTTGTTAGTTAAAAACTCAATAATCATAACTCTTAGAACGAGGTAATTAATTTCATGGCTATTTTAGATACTCAGCAAAGAGTCTAGTAATTAGCTTCTGCAAAAATTTATGGTAATAGAAAATGATGTACGAATCGTCAAAGAAAATTCTCGTCATTGAAGATGATAGCATTACCCGCAATCTTTATTTAAAGGGTCTTGAGGCTAAAGGTTTTGATATAATAGGCGCTCAAAACGGTCGTATTGGTATCCAACAAGCACAAAAGAATATACCCGACTTAGTGATTTGCGATATCACGATGCCCGATATGGATGGTTATGGCGTTTTAAGTACACTACGCCAAGATCCTCTTACAGCAATTATTCCCTTTATTTTTCTGACTGGCAGTAGCACCAGAGCAGATGTTCGCAAAGCTATGGAATTGGGAGCAGATGACTATCTTACCAAACCCTCGACACTAGAGGAATTGCTCAGAGCGATCGCTATTCGCTTGCAAAAGCAAGCTACTCTTCAATACTGGTGTGCGATGAAATTTGAGAAAGCTCCAAAATCAGTATTTGCAGATGATACTATAGCGATCGCTGAAGGTGTTGCCGTAGCCTCTGATAGAGAAGCTGACATTCCTTATAAGTCAATTTTTCCCTCCATTCCCCAATTGAAGGAAGTTTTTGACTTTATCGAAGCCTATTATCATCAAGGAATTACTTTGTGTGATGTGGCTCTTGCTGTTGGTTACTCACCTGCTTACTTAACTAATCGAGTAGCAAGGCAGACAGGAGAGACTGTAAACTGTTGGATTGTCAAACGCCGAATGGCGGGAGCGCGTTTTTTACTCCAAAATAATAATCAGACAGTCGAAAAGATAGCGAAAGCATTGGGCTATCAGGATGTGTCTCATTTCTCTCGTCAGTTTCGCCAACATCACGGTTTACCTCCCCAAGCTTGGCGCAAAGAGCATCAGCTTGGATTGCAAGAACAGGTGGAACTCTGGTGAAAGTGCAGGACGAATGCATCTTATTTACTAATAAAAACTAAGAAATATTTCCAAAAATCATCCAGAAATTCGTCTAAACTCTGTCGGTGACAAGCAACAAAGGGACTTAGCTTTTTATAATGTCGTGCCTCATGTACCCAACATAAAGCCAAATCAGCAGTCAAGGTGTCACCGTGGTCGGGTAGCAGGACTATATCGCTATAATCCCGCCCCCTCAGAACCGGACTTGCGCCTTGCAACGCATCCGGCTCAAGCAAGTCATAAACTACAAATTGTTCCAGAATGTATTTGCTGATGGCAGTACAGATGTACTTTTGAGGATATCTCCCGATGGTGGTTTCGATGATGTTTTGCTATCTAAATCTCTACTGATTTTGAGTTTTTCTACTTTTTCTTCTAGTTCTAAAATTCTGGAGTTCAGTTTCTCTATGGCGATCGCCTGCTCAACAATGATGTTCACCAGTTGTTCGGGAGTTAACTGGAGAAGGGTTTCACGCTCTAATTTCAAAAGCAGGTCTTTTCCCATAATTGTGATATTCCACCTCAGATGTCACACTTGTCAATACCTTTTGACCTGAATCCTTACAAGCATTCATTTGTTTAAGAGTGCGCTTGGCTGTTTCAGCAGAATAAGTACTCAGTAAATAATTCCTTATCATCACTGCTTGATTAGCATCAGTAGTAGGTAATGCTCTGATGCGCTTCTCTCTCTATTAATGAGTAGTCACGGACAAGAGTTGATTCCTGTACTTGACCACTTTTAAACTGAGTATACTTTTCCCATAACTCAAGTAGGCTGTATACCTTTTGTTTTTTAGGGGTAGCGGTGTGGTCAGCTTTGTATTTGGCAAGGGTAGGGTCAAAATAACCAGCTAGGATATCTAACTCTATCTGCCTTACTTTTATCTCAGCAGCCACTCTGTTCTCTGGAGTGTCAACCAAATTCAGAGATAAGTATTTCTGATTGCCATTAAATAAAGCTCTAGGAAATCTTAATCTAAGATAACCTTTAGATACTTCAATACCAACTTTCATGGTAATCCTTTGACTATTTTGGATAGTCATTGGATAGTCAAAAGGGAGTTAAAACAAAGATTCAGCTTCCATGACCACCAATGTACAGAAGCTGAAACCTTTATGTAGTCTTACTTTTAAAGTGGCTCAGGTCGGAGTTGAACCAACGACCCCAGGCTTATGAGTCCCGTGCTCTAACCAACTGAGCTACTGAGCCAGATTTATTCAAGTCATTAGCTAACATAGCATACAAATTTGCTCAATACTAGCCCATTTTGCAATTTTGTGAGAACTTTTATTCCTGTTGAAGTAATTGAAAGTAGAAGAGGGAGGTAAACTCCCTCAACTAACAAAGCAATGATTTAGTTACAGACAACTAAGAATTACAGGCGTTGTGGTAAGAAAGCTATTGGGTTAACAGCACCCTTACCTGATGGATGAATTTCAAAGTGGCTGTGTGGGCCAGTGCTGTGACCAGTAGTACCCATTAAAGCAATTGTTTCTCCTTGATGTACCTGCTGACCAGGTTGCACCAAAATCTTGCTGTTATGAGCATAGCGAGTGCTGCTGCCATCAGGATGGTGGATTTCGACGAGGTTGCCGTAACCACCATTGTTCCAGCCAGCTTTCTCTATCGTACCGTCAGCTGAGGCAACAACTGGCGTACCAGTGGAGTTAGCAATATCAATTCCCTTGTGCGGTCTTCCCCAGCGCATACCAAAGCCAGATGTGAGAGTACCCTTCGTCGGCCAGATATAAGCCAAGGTTGAAGTAGATGGAGGAGGTGTAAGTTCGTCAATGGGTCTGGGCAGATATTGATCCACTGCTGCCAAAGGCGGCATTATCTGTGGAGAAACTGTGGTTCCCCGCATCTTTCCTAAAGAGTCAGAGGCATTTACTCTTCCAGAAGGTGTTGCAACCCTCGTGGCAGATTGAGTGCGAGAGGGAGTCCACTGACTAGCAGAACCTAGATTAGGCAAGAACTCTGGGTTTACTGCTTCGGTAGGACGTACAGTAGTCCTGAATTGGGGCTTAGGCTGAACGCTATAGTTAGCCCTAATGGGTGTAGGAACTGGAATTGGTATTGCTACACTATTCGTTGTAGATACACGGTTGGGTGCGGTGAAATTGTTGGGAGTAGAAATAGGAGTGAGCATCGCAGCATTATTAGCTTCGATCGCTGCTGGTGGCTCAACTAAGTTACCAGATTGTTGAGCGCGATATTTCTGCTGTAACCTTTGGATTTCGGCTTGTAAGCCCTGTAAACGGTCATTATTGTTATTATTTACCCTTGCTACCCTATTTGCTGGTGTCTTAGGCTGTTGTATTTCGGCAAAAGCTTGTGGCACTGCAATGTCACCACCGACACCATAAGACTTGGTGGTGGGAGGGGTTGTTTCTGAGTCAGTCGCACTATTTGCCTGAATCTGCACAGTTACCGGTGTAGGTACGGCAACACTACTGTTGTCGGCAATAGTTGGTGATGGTGAACTAGGTAGATATGAGTTGGCACTACCAATATTCAAAGGGGAGGTAGCAACATGAGGAGTTTTGCGAGACTCTACAAAAGTAGGCTTACTCGCTACAGTTGCCTCAACTTGAACAGCAGGAATAACTAGTTTTTGACTAATTCGCAGTTCATTGGGATTATTGAGGTTATTTGCTTTAACTAGTTCTGATACCGAGGTATTGTATCTGCTGGCGATCGCTGCTAGTGTATCTCCAGGTTTAACTTCGTAGGCTGTATGTGTCGAGGAGGCAATAACTACTGGCATCGCTGGTACAGATGCAGTGTCTCTTGTCTTCTGTTTTAACCTCGATATCAGGTTCGCTTGGCTGGCATCGCTAGAAGTGTCTGGCTGGGCTGCTAATGCAGTCTTCTCAACCACAGTTGTCGGCTGCGCCAATTCTATATCAGCTTGTGATAAATTTTTGGTTTCTCCAGACTGCAACTGCGCCAGACTCTTTCTTAAACGGTTCGATTTTTCTTGTAAGCGATTTAGTGCGAACTCTTGTTGCGCTTTAAGTTGTGCATTTATTTCACTGTTAACTGCGCCGGATGTTGCCACTATTTGGGGCTGGGCAGTTAGTGATGTATTTGTACTATCAACACCATCAGCACTATAGTCGTCAGACAGATTATTGACTGTTGGAAAACTAGTTTCCGCTAGGGTATTGTTCAATCCCTGTGAGACTTGGGGCTTCAGGTAGGTGGAATTTTTATAACCTGCTGTTGTTTGAGAAAACGTTTTTGATGCAGGAACTTGCAAAGATATTCCACTTGCTGCGACTTGCCATTTAGCTTCAAGCCCAGGCACTTGTGAGACTGCCGTTGGTTCCACGATTACAGGATTTTCCGGCACGCTCGCTGATGAGACTGCTTGGGACTCCAGCTTTGTGGAGGCAAATTTCACTTGGGTGTCAGGAACAGCAGGAATCGAAGACGATGCCTTTTGGCTGCCTACTGGCACTGCTGCTTGGGCTTGATCGCTTTGTCGAGTCACCAAAAGGCTGGTTGCTCCCATAGAGATTGCCAAGCCAATCATCGCCGCTTTTCTCCGCACCCGGTTGTTAAGTTTTGGATTCATTACATTTAGCAGTTCTACCGGGGCATCATCGCTGCTAGGGGTATTGTTCAACACAGCTTTTACTCTCTTTTTCAATGCTCGTTTCAAAGACGACCTCCTATGATCACTAGCGCTTAATTGACCTCGATTTTTCAGTTGGATACTAGTCAATGATTTAGATCACAACAAATGATAGATCGAGATCACATTCACCAGAGATGCTTACGCAAGATTAACCTGCTTCTCTGATTTAGACAAGTTCACATCTGTTAGCAAAACTTAAATTTTGCTGTGTTTACTCGTCCGAACCACTCCTAACACCACTTAGGACTTTTTACTCTTTCCCATTATCCGCGCTTGTCTTGCGTCAATCGCGGGGACTGGACAAACTATTTGCCAAGTCCAAGTCGCTGCTGAAAATTAAATTGCGGCGACTTCTGGAAAAGTTATGCCCCCTGCTGTAGATATCTTCAAGATATTTCTACCCCATCCGTCTTATCAACACGAGACTTTACGTTGATTATTCCCTAAAAAACAACCGTATTAACTATCGGCTACTTTTGGGCTGATTTCTGTCCTCTATTGAGCCAAAATAGCTCAAATGTAAGATATGACTGGATTCTAGCGATTTTGTTCCTAGTTTAGGGTGTTTCAAATTCATCAAAATCTATCATTCAAATTTGGCAATATCCCAAGTTTTATATACAAATTTCTTATAATAACCTCACTATACTTGTAAGTATCTTCCACTACATTTTGCGAATAAACCTGATTTTTGGTATATTGTTTTACATATTCTTGCTGTCACCAAGAAAATTTTCGCAGCCACAAATAAATCGTCTAATAGGTTTCGGTACAGTTTATAAGTAAATACACTTATAATTATGAATGTAAACAACTATTCTAAATAGCCTAACTGACGACGGGTTTCAAATAAACCAATTGCCACACTTACTGATAGATTCAAGCTGCGAACCCCCGGTTGGCTCATGGGAATATAGAGGGTAGCATCACAATCTGACAGAATTGCTGGTGATAAGCCCGTGGTTTCACTACCAAAAAGTAGCCAATCATCAGGTTGAAACTGAAAGTTTACATAATTACAATTTCCACGAACCGTATAACCCAACCATCTGCCGCCACGCCCCTGATGTAAGTTTTTAAAGGCTTCCAGCGATTCGTGATAGTGTAGTTTGACATAAGGCCAGTAATCCAAGCCAGCTCTCTTGAGGTAGCGATCGCTAATTTCAAACCCCAAAGGACCTACCAAATGCAACTCTGTACCCGTAGCGGCACAAGTACGGGCAATATTACCTGTATTAGGAGGGATTTGCGGGTTAACTAAAACTACCTGAGGCATTATCCGTATAATTTACGTATTGTATAAAACAATTTATTGTCAATGTTAAATCTACCAAAAGGTAGAGGCTATTCATAGGTTTTGTTAATAATAATCAGGCATGCTCTATCGATTAGATTTTTAAAACGAAGTACAAACCCTCCCAGAGGAATGCCTGAGAGGATATTTGGCTAAAATCAGGAAGTATTAAGTTTTATGCAGAAGAAGTAAGTGCTTGTGTCTTTTAGGGCTGGTAGTGTCTGCAATCAAATCTACCATTTGGGTGAAGACGGGAGTAATCAATTCAAAATTCAAAATTCAAAATTCAAAATTAAAGAACTTCTGCCTCCTGCCTTGTCTTTCTCAATCCCCAATGCCCAATGCCTAACGCCCAATGCCCTTTGAGTTAACCCAACAGAGACGAACACAATTTGTCTTCGAGTTCGGTTTCGCGCTCTTGGGTGGCGATAATAGCCTGAGCGATCACGGGTTGGCTATCAAAACCAACTGCGTGTAATTGCAACCACTGTTGAGCTTCATTACCTTCGCGGAGGATTTTGTGCAGAGGAGAAAGGAAACAGCTAAAACCTCGTTGCTTGGCGATCGCCCCAACATCTTGGTACATTTGAGCAATCCAATCTCTCGCTACGATGCTTTCACCATCTTGCCAATGCCTCAAATTAGCATCAAGACTACCAGTCGCAGCAGCAGTTTCGTTGTCAGCATTCAGGGTGACGAGTTCTTCAGCCGAGAAAATGCTTTGGGTTAAGGGATCGATGCTGGGGTTTTCGATTATTTGCAACAAACGCGCTTCTAATAAGGCAGTAATGGCTAGTAAGGCAATGGGATCTGTGACTAAATCGCAAATTCGCAATTCTAGGCGATTTAGATCGTAAGGGCGGCGATCGCCATTTGGTCGCACTGATGCCCACAAATGCCGCACGTTTTGCATGGTTCCAGCAATGAGTTGATCTTCAACCCACTGAATATGATCGGCGTGGCTGGCAAATAACGGTACATGACTGGGCGTTTGGGGAAACACGCCCCAACGGGTGGAGTGATAGCCAGTAGTTTTGCCATCCAGGAAGGGAGATGAGGCGCTGAGGGCGAGAAATAGAGGTGCTTCCATGCGAATGACTCGACACGCCCGCATTAGTACTTCTGGGTCGCTGATGCCTATATTTATGTGTACGCTAGCGGTGACTACTTTTGTGCCGTAGGTGTTCTCAATGTAGTCATGATAGGGATTTGCTGGATCGGAACGGAGAAAGCGATCGCTCCCACCCAAAGATAAAGTACTTCCCGGTATCAGGGTGTAATCGCCCAAGCGATTGAGGTAGTTTCGCAACTCTCGCCGGGGACGTAGCAAGGCACATAGTAAACTATCGTAACTATGGGATGGTTGCGTTATGTATTCGACGTTGCGGCTATCTGGCTCCCGCATAAATCCAGGCAAAGCGGCAACAATTTTGTCGGAGAGACCGACGATTTCACCTTGAGGCGTGCCAGTGTACATCTCAATCTCAAAGCCTTTTAATAAGACCACCTTCTTCTCCCTCGGCTCTCTCTACTTATAAATTGTATCGAATTAGACGAATTTCTGGATCTATCTTTTAGTCAATCAAAGGTTAAGAATCATTTAATTGCCAACTTGATGCAAAATCAAGACGGCATATTTCTAGGCTGTCTTCCGATAAATTCTTACTATTGAGGTATGAAAAATATCCTCGTATAGGTTAGGGACGGTACAAAATAAAATCATTGGGTGAATCACTCTCTTGAGCAATATTGAGGCGTAAAAACTGCCCCCATACTTCATCGTTAAGTAAGTTTAAAGCAGTTTTAGGATTGTGACTTGCGATCGCGCCAATAACTTTACGCCATCCCTGTTGTAAGAACTCAATAAAAGCCTCTTCAATAGAAACTTGACTCAGCAGCAAAAGTGCAGTTTTAAAACTTTCTGAATCAGGTTGTATATTCTTGGAATTTAACCCGCGAAGTGCTAGATTCAACCACACAGGTAGAAGTTCCAGCCAATTGTTTTGCTGTATTTCTTTGAGTGCAATTTCTTCCATACCTAATGCACTCCATATACAAAGAGATTCTACAGCCAGTTTATAATTGCGCTTTTCTAGAGAATTTTGCCACAATTTTTGAGCGTGATTTTGGAAGCGATTAGCGAGAAATTCATAAGCTTCCTGGACTTGATGGGGAATTGTAACTTTATAAACTGACTCGCCCCGTGGTAGGTAATCGCCACGATAAGATAACCAGTTGTGAGATCCACAAAGATGTATTTCTTTATCAACTATTACTTCTTTGACATGAGAATCTCCCAACCAAAAAACCTGTACAGATGGTAAACCATCAGGTGTTTTTATCGCTCGCAGTTTTTTCTCTATTTCTGGTGGAATTGGTTTATCTTCATCTTCTTGTTGCCGTGCAATTCCATGTCCAATTAAAATCCAAACTCCGCGATTAGCTAATTTCTGCAACAAAGTTAGAAATTTTTCATCGACAACTGCCTGATTCACCCACGGAGAATAAATCATAACCTGAGTTTTAGCCGAATTTAAAACTTCTAGAAAAGCTTGAGCAATTTGTCCATCGCGTAACTGCACAGCTTTACCTAACCCTGTATAATTATCTACTTCATTACCTTTTTTCGTAGCAGATTCTAATGCCTTCTGGCGAATTTTTTCGAGTCTAGCTTCTATTTCTGTGTTTTTCTGCTTGAGAATACCTTCACGTTCAAAACTGATAGTTTCGTTGGATAATTCACATAATGATTGCAACGAAATTTTACCTTCAGCGTGTAGAACTTCTAACCAATTTGATGCTGACTCTAAAATTTGCTTTCCATTTCTTATTTGAATACTTAATTTATCTTCAAGAGCATCATAGATAACAAATAGCGATATCTTTTTCCAAATTTTTTGAGTCGAAGCTATTACCTTATAGGAAGTGACAATTTTTCCCTCTTCTGGTAAATGAAGTGCTAAACCTGAAGCTTGAATATTTTTTTGGATTTCCTCAAGGGATAAGGAGGCAATATCAGCAATTGTACGATCAATAGTGATAAAGTCTGCCAAATCGGGCAGGTTTATCACTGTCTTATTTAAAGATTCAGATTGAAAGGTTATCTTGTTGCTTAAAGGGTCTGCGATCGCATTAATTTGTATAGGATATGGAGGCTGTGGTACAGACCCCTTTTCATAAAATAAGCGACCTTCAGGAGTAACTGTTAGTGGCGATGTTGTTGATAAAGTTTGTAACGTTCTAAGGGTTGCAGTAGTAGTTTTGATAAATACAGAATCAAGCCCAAGTACAGAGGCTAATTCATCCTCTGTTGGTGGAGGTTGAAATTCAATAGCAGCGCGGATGATAAATTCTTCAAGTACGTTAAATTGGCGTGGTTCTTTGATGTTTACTTCTATAGGAGTTTGACGCAAACTATAACATAATTGACGCGCCGCTAAAACTGATAAACTAGAACTTTGCGCTTCAATTTCGTCTACCAAATTTTTGAGATTTTCGTCAATCGGTTTAGCAGAAAAGGCGAGAAACATCAACGAAACCTCCATGTAGACGCACGATGTTTGAAACATTGGAGTACATACTCCCGACTTGTCCACGCTGTTGAGTAAATAGCGAATGACAACCCACAATTACTAGTAGTTCTTGAGCGCGGGAAAATGCAACGTTAACTCGTTCTGGTTTCTTGGCAAATCCCACATCTCCTCTACTATTATTGCGAACCATACTCACAATTACAACAGGTCGTTCCATACCTTGAAATCGGTCTACTGTGCCAGTGGTAATTTGCAGCGATGGAAAATGTTTAGATTGCAGACGTTCATCAATTTTTCTGAGTTGAGCGCCATAAAAAGTAATCACGGCGATTTCTTTTTTTGGTTCACCATTAGCAACTCTAGAAGCCCAAGTAGTCTCAAATTGCTGACATAGACGTTCAACGCATTAATTTCTGGAATATTAAAGAATGAAGTTCCTATACGGTTCTCTTGAAAATCA